>CAZFXK010000087.1:0-10729 GCA_964522975.1 uncultured Bacteroides sp.
CTAGCACAATCTGTCTGATTTACTGTAAAACTGTCATAATGAGTGTAAAAAAGGCATGTTTTTGTTTTAATCGCTGTTAAAATATAAGAAAAAGAAGAACTAAATATAGGTTTGAACGGTTTTTGTTATTAGTTTAACAAAAGGAAACAGAAATACTAAACATTGAAATATGAAGAAAATAAGTAAAAACATTTTAGGAGGAATACTTCTTGTCTTAATTTGTGCAGGTGTAGCTAGTGTTACAGCTTATAAAGTAACAAAACGTTCTAATACATTGGAGTCTGTTAAAACTTTCAATGAGGTTTTTGAACAGAATTCTTTTGCACAACCTGCTTCATTTAATGGTATAGATGCCCAACCTGTTGATTTAACGGTTGCAGCCGAACGCTCTGTAAATGCGGTTGTGCATATGCGATCCACGCAATTATCTAAAACAAAAACAATTAGAAAGGCACCTGATATTTTTGATTTTTTCTTTGGTGATCCCAGAGGAACTGAACGTCAATACCAAACTGAGCCTCGTGTAGGGTTTGGATCAGGTGTTATTATCTCTAAGGATGGATATATAGTAACTAATAATCACGTAATTGAAGGTGCTGATGAAATTACAGTAAAATTAAACGATCATCGTGAGTTCAAAGGAAGGGTTATTGGAACAGATCCTAGTACGGATCTAGCTTTAGTTAAAGTGGAAGCTAAAGATGATTTGCCAACTATACCTATTGCTAATTCGGAAGACATAAAAGTAGGTGAGTGGGTTATTGCGGTAGGTAATCCATTTAATCTAACTTCAACTGTTACTGCCGGTATTGTAAGTGCTAAAGCTCGTTCCTTAGGAGTTTATAATGGAGGAATAGAATCTTTCATTCAAACTGATGCTGCTATAAATCAAGGAAATAGCGGAGGGGCCTTAGTAAACTCTAAGGGTGAACTTATCGGTATTAATGCAGTACTAACTTCGCCCACAGGCACTTATGCCGGTTATGGGTTTGCAATCCCGACTTCAATAATGACTAAGGTAGTAACTGATATTAAGCAATATGGTACTGTACAGCGTGCTGTTCTAGGAGTAAAAGGTATGTCATTATCTGATGATAGATTTTTCTATAGTGATCCAAGTTTAACTGAGGAAATAAAAGAAAAAGCTGAGGAGTTAGGTGTTTCTGAAGGTTTCTTGATTTCTGAGATCCTTGATGGTGGGGCAGCAGCTAATTCTGATTTACAAGAAGATGATGTTATTGTAGGAATTGATGGTAAAAAGGTGGAGAGTTATGCTGATTTGCAAGAAACACTCGCCAAGCATCGTCCGGGTGATAAAGTAAAAGTGAAGGTAATCCGTAAAAAGAAAGAAAAAGAAGTAGATGTGGTTTTGAAAAACGAACAAGGAACCACTAAAATTATTAAAGATGCGGATATGGAATTACTTGGTGCCGGATTTGCTGAACTTTCTGATAAACAAAAGAAAGAATTAAATTTAGGGTATGGCTTAGAGGTTACTGGTGTAACTTCAGGAAAAATGGCAGATGCCGGAATAAGAAAAGGATTTATAATTTTGCGTGTAAATGATAAACCTATGCGTAAAGTAAGTGATTTGGAAGCAGAGATGAAAACTGCATCAAAATCAACTAATCCGGTGCTGTTTATAACAGGAATATTCCCATCGGGTAAAAGAGCTTTCTATGCAGTTGATTTAATTCAAGATTAATATTAAAAAGAAAATAATAAAAGTTTTTTTGAACTTAAGTTGAAAAAATGGGCTGTCATATTAAACATGTCAGCCTGTTTTTTGTTATACTATATGTGTAAGGTTCTATAAAATATGGTGCAAAGTTTTAATTTGTAGTATATTATAACTAACTTTGCGGCCTGTAAAATTGATTTATACAGAATGAGACAATTAAAAATTACAAAAAGTATTACAAATAGAGAAAGTGCTTCTCTTGATAAATACTTACAAGAAATTGGTCGTGAAGACTTAATAACAGTTGAGGAAGAAGTTGAATTAGCTCAGCGAATTAAAAAGGGCGATCGTAAGGCTTTAGAAAAGCTTACGAGAGCTAACTTGAGATTCGTAGTTTCAGTAGCTAAACAATATCAAAATCAGGGATTAAGTTTACCCGACCTTATTAATGAAGGAAATTTAGGCTTGATTAAAGCGGCTGAGAAATTTGATGAAACTCGTGGATTCAAATTTATTAGTTATGCTGTGTGGTGGATACGCCAATCCATTCTTCAAGCATTAGCTGAGCAATCTAGAATTGTGAGGTTACCGTTGAATCAAGTTGGGTCACTGAATAAGATTAATAAGGCTTATTCTCGTTTTGAACAAGAGAATGAGCGTCGTCCTTCTCCTCAAGAAATTGCTGACGAATTAGACATACCTGTAGATAAAGTGCGAGATACTCTAAAAGTATCAGGTCGTCATATCTCGGTTGATGCTCCTTTTGTTGAAGGTGAGGACAATAGCTTATTAGATGTTTTAGTGAATGATGATTCTCCTCGAGCTGATAGCACATTAGTTGATGAGTCTTTATCTAAAGAAATTGATCGTGCTCTTTCAACTTTAACCGAGCGAGAAAAAGAGATTATTCAGATGTTCTTTGGTATTGGACGTCAAGAAATGACTCTAGAGGAGATTGGTGATCGTTTTGGTTTGACTCGTGAGCGCGTGCGTCAGATTAAAGAAAAAGCAATTCGTAGATTGCGCCAAGATGATCGTAGCAAATTATTAAAGTCTTATTTAGGATAAAATATTCTTTTTATTATGATTTACAGTAAAGCCGGAGCATGAAATTTTCCGGCTTTTTTGTGCTATAAACTATTTATATCAATGAGTTGTTTTTCAATTTTAGCTTGATGTACAAAAGAACACGTTAGCTAAAATATAATCAAGGATATAACCAAATTAGAATTACCTTTTTTATTATCTTTGTTGTGTCAACTATAAGAAAAAATATTAATTATGAGATATCTAAAAGTCCTATTTTGTTTGTTATTAGGTTTTGTGTTAAGTTCAGCAACTTTAAAAAGCGATAAAAAAGATAAAAATAAAGTCTATGCTGTAGGTGTATCCATGTCCTTTCAGTCGCCTACTGTTTTTTATACTGATGTACAAGAATTAGAAGGGGGAGTTATAGAGAAGGGCTTTTTAAAAGGAAGAGATCGGTATAGTTATCAACTCAAAGGTTTTTTAGAGGGTGAAAAAGATGCTCCCAATCAAACTAGTGCAATCTATTTTTCAAATGATAAAGGAAAATTAGAAAAAAGAATTTCTTCTCTGTTGCGCAAATATAAAAAGGACTCTTCTTACTCTATAGTTCCGGTGTCTTCTAATGAATTTACATTCACAAATCCTTTTTCAGAAGGTGAATAGCAGGGTACAATTAGTAAAAGTTATGAGAGGTTCTTTAATTATTCCCACTATTTTTTATTGTGTTTTATTTGGTCTTGTTTTTTATTCCTGCGATAAAGAGGATACATCTGAAATTCCTACTAAAAAGAGTAAAAGAACTGTATTAATGTATATCGTTGGGAAAAATAATCTTTCTGACGATTTAATGTATGATTTTAATGAGATAAAACAAGGCTATTTATTATACCCTAATGCTGAAGAGATTAATTTACTCATTTACATTAGTAATAAGAGTAAATATGACACTCCAACTCTCTTAAAATTACACAAAGAGGAGTTCAATAATTCTATCTTAGAAGAAGAAGTTAATATCTATCCCGGTGTAAATTCGACAGATCCGGAAATAATGAAGGAGATAATGTTAGAGGCCTTCATAAGCTATCCTGCTCAATCTTATGGTTTAATTATGTGTTCTCATGCTGATGGGTGGTTGCCTTATCCTAAAATTAGTATGCGTTCTTTTGGAGATGACGATGGAAAAGAGATTAATATTGTTGATTTAGCATCAGTCTTAAATGATGTTGCCAAAAGTATTGGTAAGAAACTTGATTATCTTTTGTTTGATGCCTGTTTGATGCAATCTGTTGAAGTTGCCTACGAGCTTCGCCATTCTGTTAATTTTCTTATTGGTTCTCCTGCCGAGATACCTGCAGCAGGTGGATATTATGATATAATGACTTCATCTTTGTTTGATGTCAGTACTGACTTTAATGAAAACATAGTAAATTCTTTTTTTAGTTCTTATGAACATAAATCCTATAATGGACTTGCTATATCGTCTATAAACACAAAATACATTGATGATTTTTCCAAATTATCAAAAGAATTACTTCTTAATTCTCTTGATTTAAAACAAGATATCAATTTGAAAGATGTCCCAAGTTATGATGGGGTTAGAAAAGGAAATGATTATTTTAATTGTTCATTTTATTACGATATATATAGCTTGGTGGAATCAATAGCAGAGAAAAAAAAGGTTAAATTATTCAACCAATGGAAAGATATTTATAATAAAATGGTTTATTATCGGCACACTAATTATGTATATTCAGGTTTATCAGGAAACCAAATTCCTATGGATGGGACTCATGGTGTTTCTTGTTATGTGCCCCGTCAAGGGTATGAAAATATGACAAACCATTATAGAACACATCAATGGTATGAAGTAGGAGGCTGGAAAGATTTAGGTTGGTAAATAAATTCTATATCTTCCTTTCTTTGCCCATTCCAATATCATTTTGTTTCTTTGTATATATTAAATCCACATTGGTTTAACGAAGAGTAGGTTTATCTAATTACTTTTTTTTACTTTATTTCATTTAAAATGAGATGTATTATAATATGATAAATGAAAATAGAAAAATATGTCGGATTGTTTACATAGATAATTTGGTTAGAAGTAATTATAAGAAATTCTTACATGCCTTTTATGAAGCCTATTCTGTTTTTAGTCATCGAAAGTTTTTTGTTTTTCTTTTGCACATACCTGATCGAATGTGTGGTTTCATTAATTAGTAAACAAGTCGATAAAGTCACATTAAAGACAAATGATTTGAATATACAAGGAAAACGAGAGTTATCCCTATTTACTTAAAATCATATTCCCATTCAATTTTCGTATCCTTTTTTTGTTTATATTATAGTCTAGTACCATAGAGTTTTTATGTGACTTATTTTTAATAGCAAGTTCTGTGGAACCGTTATTTTACTTTCAAGAGGTAGTTAAAATAGAATTATTGATGTAAGCATAAGAAAGGTCTATTTAAATCTGTAGTATTTTCTTTTTTATGTTTTTATAAAAAAATAAAGATGAATGATAAAGAGATGATTTTAGAAGAGTTAACAGGATATATGAGGGAGCATCGTTATGATATAGCACGTCAGATGTTATCAAAAATGAATCCTATAGATATAGCCGGTTTATTTGATGATTTATCTCATGAAAAGTCATTAGTCCTTTTTAGAATCTTACCTAAAGATATTTCAGCAGAAGTTTTTAGTAATTTGCCACACGATATTCAAAAAGAAGTAGTTGTACATATTAGTAATGAAGAAATTCAATCAATCATTAATGAAATGCAATTGGATGATACCGTTGATTTCATTGAAGAGTTGCCGGCAAACTTAGTGAATAAAATTTTGGAGCATGCTTCTCCTGAAATCCGAAAACAAATAAATACCTTTTTACAGTATCCGGAAGATAGTGCAGGTAGTGTGATGACAGTAGAGTACGTTTCATTACGTAGCTATATGACGATTAATGAGGCGATGGTCTACTATAAGAAGATGGCTGATGAAAAGAATAATAATAATATCTGTTTTGTAATTGATGAAACACGTAAGCTAGAAGGTGTCATTTCCTTAAAGAAAATGGTGCTTTCACCAGAAACAAGCTTAGTAAGAGATGTTATGGACACTAATGTTATTTCTGTTTTTACATCGGAAGATCAAGAAGTCGTTGCTGATTTATTTATGAAATATGATTTGAGTTCAATGCCCGTAACTGATCAGGAAAATCGTTTAGTAGGTATTATTACAGTAGATGATGTAATGGATGTCATTGTAGATGAAACAACTGAAGATATTCACAAGATGGCAGCAATTGATCCTACTAAAGATGAATATCTGAAAGAATCTGTATTTTCTCATGCTAAGCATAGAATTACTTGGTTAATAGTATTGATGATTTCAGCAACATTTACTGCTTTAATTATTCGCAAATATGAAGAAGTTTTGCAATCTGTGGTAGTGCTGGCTGCATTCATCCCTATGTTAATGGATACAGGAGGAAATGCAGGTGCACAAGCTTCAACTTTAGTGATCCGTGGCATGGCATTAGGTGAAATAGAAATCAAAGACATCTTTAAAGTCATCTGGAAAGAGTTTCGTATAAGTATAATTGTAGGGTTTCTACTAGCTGTATTAAATTTCCTTCGGATATACTTTTTTGATACCGAAGTTACTGTTAATATTATATTTGTGATTTGTTTAAGTCTTTATGCTACTGTGGTGTTAGCTAAGGTTATGGGAGCCATTCTTCCCATATTTGCTAAATGGGTTAAAATGGATCCGGCTGTTATGGCAGGTCCTATGATTACCACTATAGTAGATGCCTGTGCTTTATTAATTTATTTCTGGTTAGCTACAAAATTACTTCCGGGTTTTGGAGCCTGATTTTATTAAACATAGAACATCTCTCAAGGCATAATGAGAGATGTTCTATGTTTAATCGCTTGAACTAAGTCGAAAAATCATATCTAATTATATTATAAGTTAAAGTCTTACATTTGCTTATAATTTTTTGCTAATCCTCCTTCACTCGTTTCTTTATATAATGAAGGTAAATCATGCCCTGTCTCTTTCATTACTTCAACGACACGATCAAAAGAAACACGATGAATACCATCAGTAAAGGCTGAATAAATATTAGCATCTAAAGCTCTGGCAGCTGCATAGGCATTACGTTCAATACACGGAATTTGAACTAAACCTGCGACCGGATCACAAGTCATACCTAAATGATGTTCTAATCCCATTTCGGCAGCATATTCAATTTGAGCAGGGCTACCGCCAAATAATTGATTTGCTGCTCCTGCTGCCATTGCACAAGCAACACCAATTTCACCTTGACACCCCACTTCAGCTCCGGAAATGGAAGCATTGTGTTTTACTATATTGCCTATCAAGCCAGCTGTGGCTAATGCCCGTAATATGCGATGTAAGGAGAAGCTACGACTCTTGTATAAATGATAAAGAACAGCGGGAACAACGCCGCATGAACCACAGGTGGGAGCAGTCACAATCTTTCCTCCAGAAGCATTTTCTTCACTTGCAGCTAATGCATAAGCAAATACCAATCCACGAGAACGGAGAGATTCTGCATAACCGCTGGCTTTTATATAATAAGCTGCAGCTTTTCTTCTTAAATTTAAGGGGCCTGGCAAAACTCCTTCTTTATCCAATCCTCTTTCTATTGCAGATTTCATGGTTATCCAAACCTCCTCTAAATAATGCCATATATCAGAATCTTCACATTCATCAACATATTCCCAGTAGTTCTTGCCTGTTTTTTCGCACCATTCCAATATTTCGGTCATAAAATGCATGGAATACACTTCCTTGGTTTCTATACTAGAATCTTTTTCACCTTCGGACAGGGCACCACCTCCAATGCTATAAATGGTCCAGCTATCTATAGGATCTCCTTTTTCTAGTGCTTTGAAAATCATTGCATTGGGATGGAAAGGGAGGAATTCTTTTGGTTTCCATACAATATTCACTTCAGCATAGGGCTTTAATACATCTAATATGGCTACATCTGTCATATGCCCCTTGCCAGTGGCTGCTAAACTTCCATATAAAACGACCTCAAAAGCCTTTGTGTTTGGATGTCTCTGTAAGAAAATTTCAGCAGCCTTACGAGGTGCCATGGTGTGACTACTTGAAGGGCCGGTTCCAATTCGATATAACTCTTTTATGGTTTTCATATTTTGGAGTGTTTTTAAATGCTATTATTATTCACCAAGAAGATACTTTTTATTTAAGAAATAGCATAAAATTTTCACTGAAAGGTAGAGCATTTTTTTAAGATTATATAAAAGATTAAAGTTCAACGATAGTTATTCCGGCTCCTCCAAATTGAACGTGTTCATCGTAATATTTTTTAACTACTGGAGATATTGCTAATTGTTTTCGAATTAAAGTTTTAAGTATACCTGTTCCTGTCCCATGTAATATGCGTACTCTATTAACTCCCACAAGTATAGCATCATCAATAAAGTAGATGACAGCTTGGAGTGCTTCATCCCCTCTCATGCCCCGAACATCAATTTCTTGTTTAAAGTCTAGTTTCTTGTCATAAATGTGATTTTGGGTTTGTTCGCTGATATAGGTTGCTTTAGTTTCTTTTTTATAGGTGGATTTTGCATCAGCAGATTCTAAACGATTTAGTTTAACATTCATTTTTATGTGTCCAAACAGAACTAAGGCATTGTCTTCTTTTATTTCGATGATTTCACCAATAGTGTTTTGTCCTTTAATTCGAATGCTATCACCCACTTTTAAATTCTGTTTAGGAAGAGGGATAGATGAGTAATGTACCTGTTCTCTCTCTTTTCTTTTTTTGGCTTTACGCTCCTGTCGTGCTTTAATTTGTTCGATTTTTTTAGAAATATTATTTTCTCGTTTTTCAGGTGTAAATGCTTCAATCTCTTTTTTATGTTGTTCAAGTTCAGCACGAGCTTTACGAGTTCTTTCCTTCTCTGCTTGTTGCTCTTTAATGATACGAATGGTGTATTCAATTTTTGCATTCGATTCATTTAATAGGTGTTGAGCTTCCTCTTTTGCCTTATTGATAATCTCTTTTTCTTGTTGATTTAGATTATCTAATTGATTTTGATACCGATGGATGGATTCCTCTAATTGGCGTTCTTGACGACGGATATTCATGCGTTTTCGCTCCCAATAACGTTTATCCCTGACAATATCTTGAAGATATTTATCAGCATTAACATATTCTGTACCTACTAATTCAGAAGCCTCTTGTATGACATCTTCCGGAAGTCCTATTTTACGGGCAATTTCAACGGCAAAAGAACTCCCAGGATTACCTATTTGTAACTGATAAAGTGCTTCCATTTGATGTCTATCATAAAGCATTGCACCGTTTACAATTCCTTCATTATCTTCTGCAAAGAATTTTAAATTCTGATAATGAGTCGTGATTACGCCAAATGTTTCTTTTTCATTTAGTCGTTTTAATATGGCTTGTGCAATAGCTCCTCCAATTTGCGGCTCGGTGCCCCCTCCAAACTCATCAATTAAGATAAGGCTTTTGGTATTTGTGTTTTTTAGCATGGTCTTCATATTGGTGAGATGAGAGGAATAGGTGCTTAAATCATCTTCAATTGACTGTTCATCTCCGATATCAATGAAAATAGACTTAAAGAGGCCTGTATTACTACTTTCATCTATCGGAATTAAAAGGCCGCATTGTAACATATACTGTAAAAGCCCCACCGTTTTTAAACAAACTGATTTTCCTCCTGCATTTGGGCCTGATATCAACAGAATACGTTGTTCCTTATTTAATGTAATATCCAAAGGAACAACCTTTCTATTATGTTTAGCTAATGATTTGGCTAGTAGGGGATGAACAGCCTGTTTCCAGTCAATTAATTGTTTGTTTTCCAATGTTGGACATATGCTATTTGTTTCTATGGCAAATAAACCTTTAGCTCTAATAAAATCAATTTGAGCCAAGAATTGATACGATTCAATTAAGTCTGTAACATAAGGCCTAATTTGGGAAGAAAAATCGACAAGAATACGAATGATTTCTTTGCGTTCTTCATTTTCTAATTCACGAATTCGGTTGTTCGCTTCTACTACGCTAGAAGGTTCAATATAAACTGTACGTCCACTGGCAGACTCATCGTGTATAATTCCTTTGATTTTCCTCTTTAATCCGGGTAGAATAGGAATAACTAAACGCCCATCACGCATGGTTGGAGTAACATCTTTCTCTACATAACCGTCTGCTTGTGCTGAGCGTAATATCCGTTGTAAGGAATGAGAAACACTATTTGTAGTATTAGCTAATTCTTGTCTGATGCGTGTTAATTCGGTAGAAGCTGTGTTTTTAATCTTTCCATATTTATCTACTATACGATGAATCGCTTTTATTAATTGAGGAAAAGTAGTGACCGACTGAGTGAGTTCTGTTAAATAAGGATAGGAGGGGGTTGCATCATCTTCCATTGTTTTCTCAAAAAAAACGAGAATAGCTTGAATGGTTTCTAATGAACGACAAAAGTTAAATAATTCTTGTTCATCCATATATAAACCTTCTATTCGAACCCTTTTTAAAGAGGGACGAATATCAAAAAAATATTGATCAGGAAAATCTTTGTTCTCCTTTAAAATGGATACAAATTCATCAGTTTGATGAATTTGATTAAAAATAAAGTCAAAATCAGTTGAAAAAGATATTTTTTCAACACACTCTTCACCCAATTCACTTAAACATTTGTTTTTAATTAATTTTCGGATTTGATCAAATTCAATCTTCTGTTCAAAATTAGAAGGATATATCATATTTTTTGTTTCTGTTTTGTGACAAAAATACGATAAAAAGATCAAAAAAAGATGTGAAAGGTTTGTATTATCAAAAAAAGGGCTTAATTTTGCAACGCTTTAGAGAACAAACTCAACGTTTTCTGAAGTAAAATAGGAGAGATGGCGGAGTGGTCGATCGCGGCGGTCTTGAAAACCGTTGAGCTGCAAGGCTCCGGGGGTTCGAATCCCTCTCTCTCCGCT
>CAZFXK010000088.1:0-10423 GCA_964522975.1 uncultured Bacteroides sp.
GCGCTTGTAGCTCTAAGAAGTTTTGATTTGCTTTTAAATCAGGATAGCTTTCTGAGATTGCCAATAACCGGCCTAAAGCAGAACTGACTTCGCCTTGAGCTCTTTGATACTCAGCAATATTTTCAGCTGAAAGCTCTCCGGGATTGATGGTCATCTGTGTTGCCTTACTTCTGGCATTAACCACATCTTCTAATGTTTGTTTCTCGTGAGAAGCATACCCTTTTACAGTATTAACCAAGTTCGGTATTAAGTCTGCACGTCTTTGGTATTGTGTTTCAACATTAGCCCATTTTGTTTGTACTTGTTCTTCCAATGAAACAAGACTATTATATCCATTAATAGCCCAAAGGACGATAACGCCCACAATAACTAGAATTATAATAACTGATTTTTTCATATTTATAATATTGATTATGTAATTACTAAATATAATTTGATTTAGAATCGGGTGCCTGCACCGCCACCGCCACCTCGGCCTCCACCAAAGCTTCCTCCGGAAAACCCTCCTCCTCCGCGACCGCCAAATCCACCTCCTATTATAGGGCCGCCTAGTCCTCCTCCGCGACCTCCAAAGTGGTTACTTTCTTGTGTCTTTTTTCTACGAGTAAAGGTATGTCCACAGTTTCTGCAAACATACGTAATATCTTCTATTTTTATACCTTGTTTTCTACTTACAATTTGATGATTTATACGTTGAAGTTTGTGTTTGCCACATTTAGGACAACGTGTGCTTCTCCAGCTCATATAGAAGCTGAATCCAGTGAATAGTAGGAATAAGATAATGAAAATGATGAAATAAGTAATAATAGGATCTGTAACATCAGTTTGGGTGTCGTTATCCATACTTCCTTGTAGTCTGTTATATACAGCTTGTATGCCCTGTACCATTCCGGCATCCCAATTATTTGTTTTAAGCGCTTCAAACATATGTTCCATTTGAATACGTTTGGCTATGGCATCCGGTAATATGCCCTCTAAGCCATATCCTGTATTAAACTGGATGCAGCGTTGATCTGTAACTAAAAGAATGACCAACCCATTATCTTTTTCTTTTTTACCTACACCCCATTCACTTAATAATTGGTGGGCAAATTCAAAACAATCTTCAGAACCAATTGATGGGAGAACGGCTACTGCAACTTCTATCCCGGTTTCTTGGTCTAAAGCATAAAGTGTTTGGTTTATTTCAGTTCGTGCTTCAGCTGAAAGAATCTTATCAGGATCCGAGATATATTGTCTTTCATCTTGTAGATGAACATTGGGTACAGTTTTTACGGTATAACTCTTCTCTTGAGCAAATAGTGTATTTAGGCTCAGAGTTAAAATGATGAAGATGAAAGTATATGGTTTAATTCTTTCTTTCATAAATTTGAATATCAAAAGTGCATTTAAAAATTTTAAGTAATTTTTCTTTTCAAGGGTTTCCATTGCAAAGTTATTAAAGAAAAAGCAATGATTACTACTCCGACAACAGAATAAATGTCTGGATGTTCATCCGGTAGTAATAGCCAACTTAAAAGGACACCGGTTACAGGAGTTATAAACTTCCAGATGTTTAAGTCAGAAACTTTAACTTTAGGATTCTTTAAAATGCCAAACCATATTGAAAAACCTACAGCCGGAATAAAGGCCAGCCATAACAGAGCGATGTAAAACTCTGTGGTATAAGTCTTTATTTGCCACTCCTCAGTGAAGTATGAAATAATATATAGAATTAATCCTCCGGTGAAATTGGCAAAAGCAGTTAACATGGTGGGTGAAACTCGGTTTCTGTTTTTAGCCACAATTATATTAGTTGAAGCTCCAATCAGGTTACTGATCAATAAGAGTGTTATGCCCATATAAAGACTTAGGTCTGCATCTTCTATTCCTCCTTTAGCTAAACTTGTAAAAACAATTCCAGTCATACCCAACGTTATGGCAAGCGTTTTGCGTTTAGTAAGAGGTTCTTCACGTATGGTAAAATGAGCCATCAGTGCTATGAATAAAGGGCCTCCTCCAATAATTATGGCTGAAATGGCTCCCGGAACCAAGTTTAATCCCATAAAAAACAAACCATATTGTAAAAAGGTCTGTAATATGCCGAAAAGTAACATATATCTCCACTCTTTCAAATTGGCCTTCCAATCCACCTTTTGATAAATCAAAAGAGGAATAAGTAAAATTCCGGCTAACATGAAGCGCATACCTGAAAGATGTAAGGGACTCGTATATTCAAAGCCTATTTTTGCTCCTGCAAAAGCAGATCCCCAAAGGATACAAGCAAAAATAGCTAGTAATTTAGTTTTCATTATAAAAAATCAATTCATATATTTTTTAATAAAATGACCAACCCTTGAGGTGTATTCTTTAGGATTGTTTTTGTAAGATACGGCATGAGCGGCACCGGGGACTATCCATAATTCTTTAGGTTCTGGTTTAGCTTCATAAAGCTTGTAAACCATCTCTGTCGGGACAAAGGTGTCTTTATCGCCATGGATAAAGAGCATGGGGAGGGTGCATTTTCTTACTGCATTTAAAGAAGAGGCTTCTTTGAAGTCCCAGCCATATAATAAATTACATAACCCACTAGTTGTATAAAGTATGGGAAATGAAGGTAAGTTGAAACGGACTTTTCCTTCGCTGGCAAATTCATCCCAAACACTTGTGTAACCACAGTCTTCCACAAAGCATTTTACATTCGATTGCATATCTTCGCCAGATAACATCATTATGGTGGCAGCACCCATTGATATTCCATGAAGAACAAAGTCGGCTTCATTTTTTACCAGCATATGCGCTATATCCATCCATTCCAATACATCTAATCTATCATTCCACCCCATCTGAATGCATTTTCCTTCACTTTCTCCGTGGTATTGTAAATCGGGTACTATTATGTTATAATTGAATTCTTTGTTGTACATATAGCCAATGTGAAACATACTTATTGCGTTACCTCTATATCCATGAACTATGAGGGCAGTATTAGCTGTAGGTCTGTTGGCTAAAGCGTAGTAAGCATGTAGTTTTACTCCATTTTCATTGAAGATAAATGTGTCTTTTAAGGCTTTGTTTGTCTCTAAACTATCCAACCAAGAGTGTATGTGAGGATATTGCTTTGTTATATATTCAAAATTAAAATGTTTTGGAGTAGGTTTTAAGGCATAATTAAGAAAAAAACAGCTTAATAATCCTATGAATAGAAATATCACTACTATTATTAATAATGTTTTTCGAATCCACTTTTGTTTCATTTTGTTGTTTTAACTGTTCCAAATTTCCCAAGATCGTTCTGCTTGTAAGTATAACATCTTTAACCCGTTGATTGTTTGTGCACCCTGTTCCATCCCTTTTTTCAAAAAGAGAGTGGTGTTAGGATTATATACTAAATCGTAGAGTAGATGAGTAGAGGTGATTTTTTCATAGGGGAGGTTAGGACAACTGTCTACATTAGGGTATGTGCCTAATGGAGTGCAATTTACAATTACTTTGTGTTGGCTTATTATGTCCGGAGTTAAGTCTTCATAAGAGAGTATTCCTTTGTTTCTTTTCCTTGAAACCAATTGGGGTTTAATATTTAGCTTTATCAATCCTTGGATGATTGCTTTTGATGCCCCTCCGGTACCTAAAACCAATGCCTTGGTATGAGTTTGAGTCTGAATTAAAGGTTTGATGGATTCCATAAATCCATATAAATCGGAGTTATGGCCAATAGTCGCTGTTTTGTTTTGTTTTTTGATTATTTGGATAACATTAACTGCACCTACTTTTTGAGCAGATTCTGCTAACCCATTTAAATAGGGTATGATTTTCTCTTTGTAGGGTAAGGTAACATTTAACCCACAGAGATGAGGGACAGTTAATAGTATGTCTTTGAATTCTTGTATGGAAGAAATTTCAAAATTTACATATTCAGCCTCAATGGCTTCGTTTTGAAACTTCTCGGTAAAGAATTGTTTTGAAAAAGAGTGTTGTAAAGGGTATCCAATTAAACCAAAAGTCCTCATTGTTATTTTTTCGTTGCTGTATAAAGAGTACAAGTTCCAAAAGTTAATCTTTTGAACTTTGCATCACTAAATCCGGCTTTTTCCATGGCCTGCTTCATCGTTTCTCCTTGAGGAAAAACTTTTATGGAGTTGGGTAAATAATAATATGCACTACTATCTTTTGATAAAGTTTTACCTATATAAGGAATTACAATTTTTAAATAGAGATTATAAAACCACCGAATTAAAGAAGAAGGAGGGGTGGTTAATTCTAATATTACTATGTGACCCCTCTTCTTTAGAACTCTGTACATTTCGGATAACCCTTTATCTAAGTCTTCGAAATTGCGAATACCAAAAGCAGAGGTAATGGCATCAAAAGATTCGTTGGGAAACGTAAGATTTGTACAATCTTCTTTAGCGAAAGATATTTGAAAAGAAAGCCCCATTTTAAGGACTTTCTTTTTACCTATATCAAGCATTTTTTTTGAAATGTCGATTCCAACAATATCCCAACATTTTAATTTCTTTGCTGCTAATATCGCAAAATCTCCGGTTCCTGTAGCCACATCCATAATACGTTTAGGCTGATAAGGTTCTAAATACTTTATAGCCTTCCGTCTCCAGTAATGATCAATACCTAAAGATAAAGTGTGGTTTAGTTGATCATACTTGGTTGCAATGTGGTCGAACATATGTTCCATTTGTCCGGTTTTTCTTTCTATATTGTTGTAAGGTTTGATGGCTTCTTGTGGATAACTCATCGTTCGTTAAGAAATTTTTTGATGTTTGTTTCTATCCGTTTTTCTAATTCACTGGTGTCAGCCTTAACAAATTTCTCACCTACAATATGTTCATAAAGTTCTATGTATCTTTCTGATACGGAGTTTACATATTGATCAGACATTTCAGGTACTTTCTGTCCTTCTTTCCCCATGAATCCATTCTCTATTAACCATTGTCTCACAAATTCCTTTGAGAGTTGTTTCTGCGGTTCTCCCTTTTCGTATTTTTCCAGATAACCTTCTTCATAAAAATAGCGTGAAGAGTCTGGAGTATGGATTTCATCAATCAAATAAATCTTTCCCTCTCGTTTGCCAAACTCATATTTAGTATCTACTAAGATGAGGCCCTTTTCTTTAGCTATTTCAGTACCCCTTTCAAATAGAGCATAGGTATATTTTTCTAATTGCTCATATTCTTCTTGGGTAGCTAAACCTTGTTCAATAATTTCCTCTTTACTGATGTTTTCATCATGTCCTTCCTCAGCCTTAGTTGTAGGAGTAATGATAGGATTGGGGAATTTTTCATTTTCTCTCATTCCATCAGGTAAGATGATGCCAGAGATGTTTCTATTGCCGGCTTTATATTCACGCCAAGCGCTACCTGTGAGATAACCACGAATAATCATTTCTATGCGGAAACCTTCACAACGCAATCCGGCAGTAACCATGGGATCGGGAATTGCTATTTTCCAGTTTGGAACAATGTCGCTGGTAGCATCTAAAAACTTCGCGGCAATTTGATTTAATACTTGGCCTTTGAAAGGAATCCCTTTAGGAAGCACTACATCAAATGCCGAGATTCTATCGGTGGCAATCATAACCAATAAATCATCATTAATACTATACACATCTCTTACTTTACCGTGATAAACATCCTTTTGTCCCGGAAAGGAGAATTCTGTTTTTGTCAATGCTTTGCTCATAACTACTTAATTGTATATTAAAAAACAATTTATTTTTAGTTTTTTTCTTTTTTATTCTTTTCTTTCTCTTTTTGTTCCTTGTCATACTCGTCGTATGCTTCAACAATGCGTTCAACTAATTTATGACGAACAATGTCTTTTTTAGAGAGTCTGACTATTGATAATCCTTTTACATTCTTAAGAATTTTCAATGCTTGAACTAATCCTGATGTTTGTCTTGGAGGTAAATCAATTTGTGTCATATCTCCTGTAACAATCATTTTGGAATTCATCCCCATACGGGTTAAAAACATTTTTATCTGTTGTGTCGTAGTGTTTTGTGCTTCATCTAAAATAACCACTGCGTCATTTAATGTACGACCTCTCATAAATGCAAGAGGAGCAATTTGAATAATGTTTAGCTCCATATATTCTTTTAGCTTTCCGGCCGGTATCATATCTTGTAAAGCGTCATATAAAGGTTGAAGATAGGGGTCTATTTTTTCTTTCATGTCTCCTGGTAAGAACCCCAGTTTTTCTCCGGCTTCAACAGCGGGACGACTAAGAATAATTCGCTTAACCTCTTTATTCTTTAGGGCTCTAACCGCCAAAGCTATAGCAATGTACGTTTTCCCGGAACCGGCAGGTCCAATGGCAAAAATCAAGTCGTTTTTATTAAAGCCATCAACTAGCTTTTGTTGGTTTTCACTTCTGGGTATAATGGGCTTACCGGTTACGCTATATACAATGATGTTATCTTGTTTTTCAATGATAGGAGCTTTTCCTTTGATTATGTCGACAATGATTCCTTCGTCCAGCCTATTATACTTTAAACAGAATTGCTCTAGTTGATGAATATTTTCCTCAAAAGACACCATATCCTGTTCCTCTCCTAGTATTTTCATTACATTACCTCGAGCAATGATTCGCAATTTAGGGTGTAATGTTTTTATCAGTTCCAGGTTGCTGTTATTAACCCCATAAAATATGACCGGGTCTATGTCTTCTAAAACGATAAGCTTTTCTATCATTGATTGCTTGCATTATATAAACTGCAAATTTAGTGAAACCTTTGGAATCTATGGGAGTATATATTGATAATTTTATAATCTTAAATTTAGTCAGAGGGGATATTTAGCTATCTTTGTGACAATTTTAAAATGTAATACACTAACTGTAATGTTTGGAAGAGGAGTTTTGGTTACAAAAGTTTTGTTTATTATTAGTTTATTTGGTTTTACACAATGTTCTAAGCTTCCTGTGAAGCAGAACAATCCCCGAAATATAAAAGGGGTTATTAGTTTTAAACGTGCTTTTGGCGACCTAAATCCGTTGCACATTGAATCAGCAAAAAAAATAGGTATTGAGCCGGCTTCTTCGCGCGAATTAATGAAAGAGAAGAAACTGAAGAAAATAGAAACCAATAAGTGGTATTCTGTTGATTCCTTAACTCATTCCGTACCCTATTTGGTGCCATCAGCCTGTGATTTATTGAATAAAATTGGACGGAATTTTAGAGACTCCTTAGAGTCTAAAGGTTTGAATTCATATAATGTCATTGTAACCTCTGTATTGCGTACTAATGATGATGTGAAACGATTGAGAAAACGAAACATAAACGCTTCGGCAAATTCTGCCCATTGTTATGGAACAACGTTTGATATAAGCTGGAAACGATATAAACAAATTCCACATCGCTGGGGAAGGCCTATAGAAGAGGTGAGTTCTGATACGCTGAAATTGGTATTATCTGAAGTTTTACGTGACCTAAAGAAGGAAGAACTTTGTTATGTAAAATATGAGTTAAAACAGGGCTGTTTTCACATTACAGCCCGATAATTCTTCTACTTTTATATCTATAAGTTATGCAGCGTTATTTTGTTTATCTATCCTACGACGGAACAAATTATAATGGTTGGCAAATACAACCTAATGGAATAACCATACAACAAAAATTAGTTGAGGCTCTATCTGTTATGCTTCAAGAAGAAATAACAGTTGTAGGTGCAGGAAGAACGGATGCTAAAGTACACGCTAAGTGTATGGTGGCTCACTTTGATACGGTTAAGGAAACTTTAGATATTGAACTTTTAGTTCATAAATTGAATTGTTTTTTACCTCAGGATATTGCGGTACAGAAAATAACAAAAGTAAACAATGAAGCCCATGCCCGTTTTAGTGCAACCTCACGTGAATATCATTATTATGTAACTTTCCAGAAATCTCCTTTCAAACGAAATTTTGCTTGGCAAATATCCGCAACCCCCGATATGTCATTAATGAATGAAGCCGCAGCTCATTTAATGTCTTATTCTGATTTTACCAGTTTTAGCAAAGTGCATACGGATACAAAGACTAAGATTTGTACCCTAACTGAGGCAAAGTGGGAGGTAATGGACGAGAAAACTTGGCGCTTTACAATACGGGCGGATCGTTTTCTCAGAAATATGGTTCGTGCCATTGTGGGAACTCTTTTGGATGTGGGTTATGGAAAACGATCTGTTGAGGAATTTTGCCAAATCATTGAAAATAAAAACCGTAGCGATGCAGGGACTTCAGTCCCTGGTTATGGGTTGTTTTTGGTAGACGTAGAATATCCTTCTTCCATTTATAAAGAAATTAAAAACAATCATTGAGTATGTGGCTGTTACTAGCGTTTATTTCAGCTGTGTTGCTGGGCTTCTATGACGTCTGTAAAAAGAAATCGTTAGAAAATAATTCTGTATTGATTGTGCTTTTCTTGAATACCCTTTTTTCAAGTTTGATTTTTCTTCCTTTGATTTTAGGTTCACTGCCATCTTCTTCTCCTTTAGTCAATACATTGTTAGAAGTTCCTGTGCAGCCTTTGAGTGCTCATGCCTATGTCTTAGTGAAATCTGGTATTGTTCTTTCTTCCTGGATATTTGGCTATTATGGAATGAAGCATTTGCCTTTAACCATTGTAGGTCCCATTAATGCTACACGCCCGGTAATGGTGCTTGTTGGAGCAATGTTGCTTTTTGGTGAACGCTTAAATGCATTGCAATGGGTGGGAGTGTTATTAGCAATTTTTTCTTTTTTTATGCTTAGTCGATCCGGTAAAAAAGAGGGGATTGATTTTAAACATAACAAATGGATTTATTTTGTAGTACTGGCAGCCATAATGGGAGCAATTAGCGGTCTCTATGATAAATATTTAATGCAAAGATTGAATCCTTTATTCGTTCAATCTTGGTTTACGCTTTATCAGGTTTTTTTGATGGGGCCAATATTACTACTAATCTGGTGGCCGCAACGTCGTAAAACAACCCCTTTCCAATGGAGATGGAGTATTTTGTTGATTTCTCTTTTTCTTTCAGCTGCTGATTTTGCTTACTTCTATGCTTTAAGTTTGGAAGGTGCTTTGATTTCTGTTATTTCTATGGTCAGGCGAGGAAGTGTAGTAGTTTCATTTCTTTTTGGAGCACTCTTATTTAAAGAGAAGAACTTAAAAAGCAAAGCTCTTGATCTTTTATTTGTTTTAATAGGTCTGTTTTTCTTGTACATCGGTTCAAAGTGATTAGAAAAATGCTTGCTTATTTATCAATATTTATTAGTTTAATAAGCTTAGTGTATGCTTTGCATTATAAGCATTTTATTACTTCTACTTTTGTTGTGAAAAAGGTTAAGCTGTGAAGAAGTTTTTTATAATTCTATCTTATTTCATTTGTGTGTCACTTCAGGCACAAGACTTACCGACTAAACCGGAAAATGGATATTCTTTTCCAATTGGTACTAAATTTACATTGAGACTTCACCCTGTCGATTCAGTTAATTTCGATATTTCTGTTGTAGAATTAGAAGCATTCACAGAGATTATCGATTCATATGATAATGGGTATTTATTTAGCGATAAGGGGGAAGATAATACTATTACTTTCTATTTTTGTTTTGCAACTAGTGTAAAAACAGAAGAGGAAAAAGAGAAGAATATGAAAATTCATCTGATATTTAAAAACTATGCTAAAGTACCTCTTAAATATATGTCAGATATTCAAAAGATCGAAAATGGGAATTTTGAGTCTACCTCTAATGTTGGTGTGTTCCCTGATGCTAAAGGTACAGAGATATGGTCTGAAATGATTTATACCATTGGACTGTATGATATGATTTAAAAGTATAGATGTAACAGCCTCAAAAGAAGAAGTTTAAAATATCACATATAAATTTATATCTCTTTTCAAAATATTCTATAAATAGCTAAGTACTTCTTTCCATGAGGGGAATTGTTCACTGCCAAACAAAATCAGTTCGCCTTCAAAATTAATAGCTCCATTCTTTGTTCGATCATCAATTAAGTAATGTCCTTTATTTAAGTTTTTATGGTGGGTCAAAATTAATCTTTTATGTGCCCTATCACCCAAATAATTCTTTACCCATTCCACTTTGTCACTCCATGCTGTTGGATTATTCCATGGGGCAGTCGAAAGAATATATGTATCATATTTCTCTGATAATAAATTAAAGGCTTCAATAGCACCTTTTATGGGATTCATTTTACTGAATATGTATGGAACTTCATCTAGTCGACCTTCGTATTCTTTTATTGTTTGTTCATCACATTTATTAATACCTGTTTGAAAGTCAACCAACACATTGTCCATGTCTATATACAGTAATTTTTTCTCCATCTTATCTCTTCTTTGTTCTTTGAACTTCAAAAGTAATAAAAAGAATCAGTAATTAATAATGGAATATCATTGCTGTCCCATTAAAATATAAAATAGCTCTTTGAAATATTTGATATTTA
>CAZFXK010000089.1:0-10297 GCA_964522975.1 uncultured Bacteroides sp.
TTGTTTTTATATTATTTCTGTACCTATTACCATTAAATCTGTTTGCTTCTATTGGAAAAGAACAGTTTGTTTTTACCCAAGAACAAACAGGCTATTTTCCTTTAGTACTCAATGGGCTGCCAATATCTATTCTTGTGGATGATAATGAATATAAAGGAGTTTTACGAGCTGTAAATAATTTACGTGATGACTTTAATAAAGTAACAGGGAATTATCTAAAGACAGAAGGGACCAATAAATCAATAATTATAGGTACAGTAAACAAATCTGCTTTAATAGATCAATTAATCAAAAAGGGTAAAATTAACAGTAATGAGATTATTGGTAAAAATGAAAAATATATTATAACTAATGTTATAAATCCTATTGCCGGAATAGAAGAAGCTATTGTAATTGCAGGTAGTGATAAACGCGGAACAATTTATGGAGTTTATGAATTATCTGCACAAATAGGAGTGTCACCATGGTACTATTGGGCTGATGTACCGATAAAAACTCATAAAAACTTATACTTTAAACCGGGATTTTATACTGAAGGAGAACCGGCTGTTACATATCGAGGTATTTTTCTGAACGATGAATGGCCGGCATTGGGAGGTTGGGCACAAGCTACCTTTGGTGGATTTAATAGTCAGTTTTATGAAAAAGTGTTTGAATTAATTCTTCGATTAAAAGGCAACTTCCTATGGCCTGCTATGTGGAACAGTGCTTTTTACGATGATGATCAGCTCAATGGTCCTTTAGCCGATGAATATGGCATTATTATGAGTACTTCTCATCATGAACCAATGTCACAGGCACAAAAAGATTGGCACCGTAGAGGTAAAGGAGAGTGGGATTATAATACGAATTCAGATGTTCTTAAAGAATTTTGGAAGGCTGGAATCGAACGAAGTAAAGATTGGGAGCAAGTAATTACGATAGGTATGCGTGGTGATGGTGATGAAGCTATGGAAGAAGGGACGAATATTGCTTTGTTGGAGAGAATAGTTAAAGATCAACGTGAAATAATCTCTCAAGTAACTGGAAAAAAAGTAGAAGAAGTACCTCAAGTGTGGGCTCTATATAAAGAGGTACAGGATTATTATGACCATGGAATGCGTGTGCCTGATGATGTTACATTACTTTTTTGCGATGATAATTGGGGTAATGTTAGAAAACTGCCCAATTTGAAACATAAAAAACGTAAGGGTGGGTATGGTATGTATTATCATTTTGATTATGTAGGGGCTCCTCGCAATTCTAAGTGGATTAATGTAAGCCAAGTACAACGTATCTGGGAGCAGATGAATCTGACCTATCGCTACGGAGTAGATCGTATTTGGGTTGTGAATGTTGGTGACTTAAAACCTATGGAATATCCCATTTCTTTTTTTCTAGACATGGCATGGAACCCTGATCGTTTTAATGAAAAGAATTTATTACAGCACACCCAAGAGTGGTGTAAAGAACAGTTTGGAGAGCAATACTCTGAAGAAGCAGCAAGATTAATAAATACATACACCAAATATAATCATAGAGTTACCCCTGAACTATTAAGTAATACTACCTATAGTCTTTATAATTATAATGAGTATGAAAGGGTGGTTAATGATTATCGGAATTTATTGATTGATGCCATGCGGCTTTATTATCTTATTCCTTATGAATATAAAGATGCTTTTGATCAGTTGGTCTTGTTTCCTATTAATGGTACTTCGAATCTTTATGAAATGTACTATGCAGTAGCAATGAATAAATATTATGCGAAAAAGAAAGATGTAAGAGCTAACTGTTGGGCAGATAAAGTAAAAGAGTGTTTTCAGCGGGACTCTTTATTGACTATACATTATAACCAAGATCTTTCAGATGGAAAATGGATACATATGATGGATCAAGTACGCATTGGTTACACCTCTTGGCAACAACCCGATCAAAGTATTATGCCTAAAGTGCTTTATGTTGAAGAATCGGATTTTGATAAAGAAAAAGTTTTCATTGAACGAGATGGTTATGTGTCTATTGAAGCTGAACATTACGCAAAGACAAATAATGGCAAACAGGTATCTTGGATAATAATTCCGGATTTAGGGAAAACTCTTTCGGGAGTCACTACTACACCTGTTACTGAGGCGCCAGATGAAAATGTGTATTTGGAATATAAGGTTGATATAACATCTATTGGTGAAGTTGAAGTAATTCTGTTACTATCTCCTACGCTGAATTTTAATGAAAATAAAGGCTTAAGTTATGCTGTATCCATCAATGATGAAGAAGAACAAATTGTTAATATAAATGGGCATTATAAAGGTGAATTAGGAGCGTGGCAAGCTAATCGTATAATAGAAACAAGAACAAATCATATTATAAAACAGCGTGGTGTACATAGAATCCGTATACGTCCATTAGATCCTGCAATAGTCATACAGAAGATTATGCTGGATATGGGAGGTCTGAAATCGAGTTATTTAGGAGCCCCAGAAAGTGATTACTTCTATAATTAGTAAAGTTAAAATTAAGATGAAAACTGTAATTAGAATAACTTCTCTATTTTTTTTATTGTTGTTTTTAACACCGTTAAGCGCAAAGGTTCGATTACCTCATTTAATTAGCAATGGTATGATATTACAGCGTGATGTGGATTTGAAAATATGGGGATGGGCTGATTCCAAAGAGTCTATAAAAATAACTTTTCTTGGGAAAAGATATAACACAAAAGCAGATAAAGAAGGCTATTGGAGTATTTTATTGCCTGCTCAAAAAGCCGGAGGGCCATACGACTTAGTGATTAATGAGATAACAATCAAAGATGTTTTATTTGGGGATGTTTGGCTTTGTTCAGGACAATCAAATATGGAATTGCCAATGCATAGAGTACTTGATTTATATGCTTCGGAAGTGAGAAATATAAGTAATTCAAGCATTAGATATTTTAGAATGCCCATAAATTATAATTTCAATGAAGAGGAAGAGGATTATAAAGGAGGAGAATGGAAATTGGTTACGTCTGAAAGCGTATTAGAGTTTTCTGCTGTAGCTTACTTTTTTGCAAAAGAGTTATATGATAACTATCATATTCCTATTGGCTTAATAAATACAGCAGTTGGGGGAACTCCTGCGGAAGCATGGGTCAGTAAAGAGGTCCTGAAAAAATATCCGAAGTTTGAAAGAGAATATAATAAATATGCGACTTTAGGATATGTTGATGGGGTGAGGAAACAAGAAGAAGAAAGTAGTAGTAAGTGGCATCGAGATATGATTCAAAAGGATAAAGGTCTTGGTGTATGGAATAAAGAAGAGGTTGATCTATCTGACTGGAAAGATTTTTATCTACCCGGTTTATGGAAGGATAAAGGAATAAATGTCAAACATTCTGTTATGTGGTTTCGGAAGAATTTTAATATATCCAAAGAAGAAGTAGGACAGCCTGCAACCTTACGATTAGGGTATATCATAGATTCTGATTCAACCTTTGTCAACGGTCAATTTGTGGGAGCAACAGGCTATCAATATCCTCCACGGATTTATCAAATCCCCTCTGGATTGCTTAAAGAAGGAGAGAATAACATAACTGTAAGAATTGTTACCAATAAAGAAGGAGGATTTAAAGAGGATAAACCTTATCAAGTAATTCTCCCCAATCGATCCATTGATCTTACAGGTTCTTGGCGGTTTTCCATTGGAGCAGATTTACTGCCTCCACCTTCAACAACTTTTTTTCAATACAAGTCGGTGGGGTTATATAATGGCATGATTGCTCCGTTAAATAATTATAAGATAAAGGGGGTTTTGTGGTATCAAGGTGAGTCTAATATTGGAAGAGCAAAGGAGTATACGATGTTATTTCAAGATCTTATATTAGATTGGAGAAAACAACGAAATCAAAACCAAATGCCTTTTATTTTTGCACAACTTCCTGAGTTAAATAAGCCGTGGAATTTGCCTTCAGAAAGTGGTTTGGCTGATCTGAGAGAAGCACAACGAAAAGCGTTGGAAATACCTTATACCGGGATGGCGGTTACATTAGGATTGGGAGAGTGGAATGATATACATCCTTTAAATAAAAAAGATGTGGCTCATCTGTTGGCATTAGAAGCCCGATGTGTAGCATATAATGAGGAGATAGTTTCTACCGGTCCTAAATTAGACAGTGCAGTGATTGAGGGGAATGACATTATTCTTACATTTTCTTCAGTTGGTTCCGGATTATATTCTAATGATATACTTAATGGGTTTACAATTGCAGGTAAAGATCGGAAATACCTATGGGGCGAAGCCGTTGTTTTATCAGAGAATGAAGTAAGGGTATATAATAAACAATTAGATGAACCTATATCTGTTCGTTATGCCTGGGCAGATAATCCTAAGGGGGCAAATTTAAAGAACAAAGAAGGATTATTTGCATCTCCCTTTTGTGTTAAAGTAGAAAATTAATTAAATATTTTTAATATGAATTTGACATTACATACAGCCAATGAACAGAAGGGGTTTTATAAATTAACGTGGCTACAGCGTATAGGTTTTGGTTCCGGAGATTTGGCACAAAATCTTATCTATCAGACAGTAGCTCAATATTTACTCATCTTCTATACAAACGTTTTTGGACTTCCGGCAGCGACCGCAGCGGTGATGTTTCTTATTGTGCGTTTAGTAGATGTGATATGGGATCCTATTGTGGGAACTTTTGTAGATAAACATAATCCCAAAATGGGAAAATACCGTTCTTATCTAATTTTAGGCGGAATTCCCCTTACAGGTTTTGCTATTCTTTGTTTTTGGAATGGTTTTTCAGGTTCTCTTGTTTATGCTTATATTACATATGTTGGGTTATCCATGTGTTATACCTTGATCAATGTCCCCTATGGGGCATTAAATGCTTCGCTTACACGTGATACAGATGAAATAACTAAACTTACTTCTGTGCGTATGTTCTTAGCTAATTTAGGAGGATTAGCTGTAGCTTATGGAGTTCCGGTTATTGTGAAAACTTTTTCTTCGGATGGAAAAATAAACTCTATTGAATCAGGTAATGCTTGGTTTATAACAATGACTATATATGCTCTTTCCGGATTAGCTTTATTGATCTTCTGTTTTTCTCAAACGAAAGAACGAGTCGTTATGGATGAAGAGGATATGGCGCAAGTTAAAGTATCTGATTTATGGACAGAATTTAAACATAATCGTCCATTGCGTGTGTTAGCCTTCTTCTTTATTACAGCTTTTGCTATGATGTCAATTGGAAATTCTGCAGGATCATATTATATGATATATAATGTGCAGGCACCGGATAGCCTTCCTTATTTTGCGGCACTTGGCTCTATTCCTGCATTTATTTTTATGCCTATGGTACCCACTATCAAACGTCTTATTGGTAAAAAGCAAATGTTTTACGTTTTTCTATCTATAGCAATTGTTGGTATGGCTATGCTTTACGTTGTATCAGTTGTTCCTGCACTTAAAACTAAAGTTTGGTTAGTACTTGTTGCACAGTTTGTAAAATCTACAGGGGTAATAGTAGCAACCGGATATATGTGGGCCTTAGTTCCGGAAGTCATTTCTTATGGAGAATACACAACAGGTAAAAGAATTTCCGGAATTGTAAATGCCCTAACAGGGATCTTCTTTAAAGCGGGAATGGCATTAGGTGGGGTGGTCCCTGGATTTGTTTTAGCATTTGTGGGATTTGATGAAAAGAACACAATTGCTCAGTCGGCTTTTGCTCAGCATGGAATTTTATGGTTAGTAGCTATTATTCCAAGTATTCTGCTCCTCTTGGCTATGTTCATTATTTCTAAATACGAATTGGAAGATGATGTAATAGATAAAATCAATATGGAGATTGAAAAAAGAAATAAATAAGAAATATAATATATAAAATTACTATTATGAAAAGAAAAAATGGTTATTGTTTGTCTTTTACATGGTTTGCTCTGCCTGTTTTGTGCTTCTTATTATTAGGTTGTTCGAAAAAAAAGGAAGAGAGTGTAGTATTAAAAGATGCTTTCAAAGATGCTTTTTTGATTGGCACGGCGGTTACCGCGAATCAATTATTGGGTGCTGATTCTTTAGGACTTAATGTGATTAAAGAGAATTTCAATTCTATTGTTGCTGAAAATTGTATGAAGAGTGAAGAGACACAACCGGAAGAAGGTAAATTCTATTTTGATTTGGCTGATCGTTTTGTTGCTTTTGGTGAACAAAACAATATGTATACTATTGGACATACCTTAGTTTGGCATTCTCAAGCTCCAGAATGGTTCTTTGTTGATGAGAAAGGGAATGATGTGTCACGTGAAGTATTAATTGAGCGTATGCGTACTCATATAAATACAGTTGTTAAACGCTATAAAGGAGCCATTAAAGGATGGGATGTTGTCAATGAGGCTATTCTGGATGATGGATCTTTCCGAAATAGTAAATTCCTTCAAATAATAGGTGATGACTATATTTCTCTTGCTTTCCAGTTTGCTCATGAGGCTGATCCTGATGCGGAGTTATATTACAATGATTATAATGAATGGCATGTTGGTAAACGTGACGCTATTATTGATTTAGTTAAATCGCTAAAGGAGAAAGGATTACGTATTGATGCTGTGGGTATGCAAGGACATATGGGTATGGATTATCCTACTTTAGAAGAATATGAAGAGACTATTGAAGCTTATCATAAAGCTGGAGTAAAGGTGATGATTACTGAATGGGATATTAGTGCGTTGCCTTTAGCTTCCAGAACTGTCGGAGCAAACATTTCAGATACGGTTGCGTATAAAAAGGAAATAAATCCATATGTTGAAGGTTTACCTGAAAGTGTCCAGTCTGAATGGGAAAAACGTTATATAGACTTTTTTAAGTTATTTCTTGAACATCAAGATAAAATTTCACGCGTAACCTTGTGGGGAGTAAGTGATGCCGTTTCATGGAAAAACAACTATCCAGTTACTGGAAGAACTGATTATCCGTTACTTTTTGATAGGCAGTATAAGCCTAAACCAGTTGTAGATAGCATTATAAATCTTATAAAGAATAAATAATTTGAAGTAGAATTAATAATAAAATAAAAATGAAAAAAGCAAGATATTTAGTTCCGGGTGATTATATGGCAGATCCTGCAGCTCATGTTTTTGAAGGTAAATTATATATATATCCATCACATGACTGGGAAAGTGGAGTGCCAGAGAATGATAATGGTGATCATTTCAATATGAAAGATTATCATGTTTTCTCAATGGAAGAGATAGAGGGAGAAGTTGTAGATCATGGTGTTGTTCTTTCTGTTGAAGACATACCGTGGGCAGGGCGTCAACTCTGGGATAACGATGTAGCTTATAAAGATGGAAAATACTATATGTATTTTCCATTAAAAGACAAAAATGATATTTTTAGAATAGGAGTAGCTATTAGTGACAAGCCCTATGGTCCATTTAAAGCATTGGAAAATCCCATGAAAGGAAGTTATAGTATTGACCCTTGTATATTTGAAGAGAAGGGAAAATATTATATGTGTTTTGGAGGCATATGGGGAGGACAACTACAGAGATATCGCAATAATAAAGCTTTAGAGTGTGCCATCATTCCAGAAGATGCTGAGCCTTCTCTTTGTGCCAAGATAGCTCTTTTAAGGGATGATATGCTGGAGTTTGCAGAAGAGCCTCGTGATGTCGTTATTTTAGATGAAAATGGAAATCCTTTATTGCAGGGGGATACTGAACGTCGTTTCTTTGAGGCTGCATGGATGCATAAATATAATGATAAATATTATTTTTCCTATTCAACAGGAGATACACATAATTTATGTTATGCTATTGGAGATAATCCGTATGGACCATTTGTCTATCAAGGGGTTATTCTAACACCTGTTGTTGGTTGGACAACTCACCATAGTATTGTTGAGTTTAAAGGAAAATGGTATTTATTCCATCACGATTGTGTCCCTTCAGGAGGTAAAACATGGTTGCGTAGTTTGAAAGTAGTTGAAATGGAATATAATGATGATGGTACCATTAAAACGATAAGAGGAGAAGAATAGCTGTTTCGTCTTCTTCATTTATTATATTTAGATGGTTTGTATCTGAGAGGATTATAGTTCTAACATACTGTTTTTTATGAGGACGGATACTTCTGTCCTCATCTCTTTAAATAAAATTAAATTACTATGAAATATCGGTTTGTTTTTTTTCTTATTTCTTATGTTTTCATTTCATTTCAGTTCTTAATAGCTGAAGATGGTAGCCAGTTGTGGCTTCGTTTCTTTAATTCGGATCAGGAAACTGCTGCAACAATAATAGCAAAGAGTAAAACAGCAAGTGTAAATGTGGCTAAAGATGAGCTTCAAAACTACTGGAGAGGACAACCTGTTGAATTACAATTAGATAAAAAGTATAAACAATTAAAGGATGGCTATTCAATAAAAGGCAATAAAGATAAAATTATAATTTCTGCATCAAGAGATGAAGGAATTCTTTATGGGGTTTATCATTTGTTACGTCTGCAGCAGACAGGAAAAAATATAACGAATTTAAATATAGAAGAGATACCTTCATATAATATCCGCATTTTAAATCATTGGGATAATATAGATGGTACCATAGAAAGAGGTTATGCAGGATATTCTTTATGGAAATGGGAAGAATTACCTGACGTTCTTTCTCCTCGTTATAAAGAATATGCTAGGGCAAATGCATCAATAGGCATTAATGGGACAGTATTGAATAATGTAAATGCAAGTCCGCAAATGTTGAGTTCTGAATATCTGGTAAAGGTAAAAGCATTGGCCGATGTTTTCCGTCCATATGGAATTAAAGTATATCTATCGGTCAATTTTGCATCTCCCAAATTGATAGGTGGATTATTGGATGCCGATCCTTTAAATAAGGATGTGAAACAATGGTGGAAAAATAAGGTTAAAGAGATCTACACTAAAATACCCGATTTTGGGGGTTTTTTGGTAAAAGCAAATTCAGAGGGGCAAGCTGGGCCTCAAGATTATGGCCGCACGCACGCTGATGGGGCAAATATGTTAGCTGATGCTTTGAAACCTTATGGAGGTATTGTTATGTGGCGTGCTTTTGTTTATAATCCAACGGAAGAAGATCGAGCAAAACAGGCTTATCAAGAATTTATGCCTTTAGATGGACAGTTTCGTGATAATGTAATTATTCAAATTAAGAATGGACCAGTTGATTTCCAGCCTCGTGAGCCTTTTAGCCCTCTTTTTGGGGCTTTGAATAAAACAGCAGAAATGATAGAATTTCAAATCACTCAAGAATATCTGGGCTTTTCTAATCATTTGGTCTATTTAGCACCACTTTTCCAAGAAACATTGACGAGCGATACTTATGCTAATGGAGAAGGTTCTACGGTTGCTAAAGTTACGGATGGTACTTTGCGCTCTCAAAAATACACAGCAATTTCTGCAGTTGCTAATATTGGTGAAGATACTAATTGGTGTGGACATCATTTTGCTCAAGCAAATTGGTATGCCTTTGGACGGTTGGCGTGGAACCATGCCTTGGATTCAGAAGAAATAGCTTCAGAATGGATAAAAATGACCTTTACTTCTCAAAAAGAATTTCATGAACCTATAAAAATGATGATGATGAGTTCACGTGAAACCTGCGTTGATTATATGATGCCATTAGGACTCCATCATATCTTTGCCTTTGATCATCATTATGGTCCTGAGCCATGGGGCGATATTCCTGGAGGACGACCGGATTGGATGCCTTGGTATTATCATAATGCCAACGAAGTAGGGGTTGGTTTTGACAGGACCACAACCGGAAGTAATGCTGTATCTCAATATTTCCCCCCATTAAATACGTCATTTAATGATATTAACCACTGTCCAGAGAACTTATTGTTATGGTTCCACCATGTCCCTTGGGCGCATAAGATGGAAAATGGACATACTTTGTGGGAGAATCTTTGTTATCATTATGATCGAGGAGTTCGACAAGTAAGAGAGTATCAAAAGGTGTGGGATAGGATGGAATCTTATATTGATTCTCAGCGTTTCAAAGAGGTGCAATCGAAGTTAAAGATACAAGCTCGTGATGCGGTTTGGTGGAAGGATGCTTGCCTGCTTTATTTTCAAACATTTTCAAAGAAACCTATTCCCTATGATATAGAACGTCCAATTTATGAGTTGGAAGAACTAAAGAAGATTAAGTTGGATATGAAGCATCATAATTAGCAAGTTATTCAAGAATGAATTTATAACACACATAAAAAAAAGCGATTACATTTAGTAATCGCTTTTTTCTTGAGAGCGGAAGACGGGACTCAAACCCGCGACCCTCAGCTTGGAAGGCTAATGCTC
>CAZFXK010000090.1:0-10249 GCA_964522975.1 uncultured Bacteroides sp.
CGGAAATTATTACTGGCTTGCAAGTAATCCCAATCTTGTTTTATTCTTCTATCATTGCTTAGATAAACCCTTTCTGCTAATTCATAAAGCTTACCAAAAGCATCTCGTTGTAATGCATTACCCAACCAGGCACTAGTATCTCTCTCTTCATCAACCCAAGACATAGGATATGCAACATCCAAAGCTGTAGTTTCTTTTGTATTCTTCAATATCTCAGAAGGAGTAGAGAATGTAATTGATCTTTCCTTCGCACAATTAGGTATAGCCTTTAAAAAATCTAATATATTTGATGATAAAGGTTGAGACATCCCAATGGTAGATAATCTCATAAAAAGATTTATCACTTTCGATTCTTTAGGTAAGTGACTAATCCAATCGACATAAGTATCTGCAAATAATGGATATTCACTCCATTCAGTATCAGAAAAGCGAAGGCCTATATCATCGGAAAGCCTATAATCGCGCAATAATAATTTTAATTTAGGAGCCAGACTACAGTGATAAACATAATGAGGACTCTTCCAACCTAATATATGCTTCGCACCTTCAGTTAACATTCCTTTAAAACCCATTTCTGCTACCGCGGCCCCAATATCATCCGAATAAATTAAACTGGTATTACGGAAAACCGTTGGCTCTTTTCCAAAAACTTGCTTAACTAAATCTCGCTGACGTTTCACTTCTCTCTTAAAGCAATCTATATTAGCTAAGGAGGATAAACCATGAGAGTAGGGCTCACATAAAAGTTCACAGCAACCCGTTTTGTATAATCGCTGAATCAAATCAATAACAGCAGGAGCATGAATTTCCAATTGTTCAAAAGCAACTCCTGAGATAGATAGTGAAAACTTAAAATAACCTTCAGACTCTTCAATCATTTGCAAGAGCGTCTTCAAAGTAGGTATATAAGACTTCTCAACGACCTCGTTAATTTCGGTTTCATTCTTGTAATCATCATAATAATAATGATCATTACCTATATCAAAGAAGCGATAACGCTTCAGATGCATCATTTGATGTATTTCAAAGTAAAAACAGATTGTTTTCATAATCTTTCTTTTTATCTATATTGCAAAACTTTTTCATAAATTGATCTAACTTTCAACCCTACATCTTCCCACTTTATTTGATCTACTTCTTTCTTTCCTTCTTCTTTCAAGTAGTTAAATAACGACGGATAGGTGCAAATTGAATATATGGCATCAGCCATAGCATGAATATCCCAATAATCGGTTTTTATACATTTCGACAAAATCTCTGAACAACCCGATTGCTTGGAAATAATAGTAGGAACACTACACTGCATGGCCTCTAAAGGGGAAATTCCAAAAGGTTCAGACACTGATGGCATTACATAAGCATCACTTAATTTCATAACCTCATAAACCTGAATGCCTTTCATGAATCCCGGAAAATGAAAACGATCCATAAGACCTCTTTCAGCAGCTAAATAAATCATATCGTTCATCATATCGCCACTGCCTGCCATTACAAAACGGACTTCTTTAAGCCGATTTAAAACCTGTGCTGCGGCCTCAACGAAATACTCCGGTCCTTTTTGCATCGTAATTCGCCCCAAGAAAGTCACAATCTTCTCATCTGTCCGTTTTTTTACTTTCAAGTCGACTATCTCTTGAGATAGAGGTTCAACCGCATTATGTACCACCGATACCTTGGAAGGGTTTTGATGATATTTTTGAATGACTATTTGGCGTGTCAATTCACTCACGCACATAATATGGTCAGCATGATCCATCCCATTTTTTTCCAATCCGTAGACCGTAGGGTTAACATTCCCTCTACTTCTATCAAAATCAGTAGCGTGCACATGTATAACCAAAGGCTTACCTGAAATCTGCTTTGCGTGTATACCGGCTGAATAAGTTAACCAATCATGAGAATGAATAATATCAAATTCTTGGTGACGTGCAACAACACCTGCTACAATGGAATAATTATTAATTTCTTCATAGATGTTTTCCGGATAGATTCCCGAAAACTCAATACAACCTAAATCGTTAGTATACAGATAATTAAAATCAGCATAGATGTGTTGTCTTAAATCATAGTATAGCTGAGGATCCATATATGAACCCACTCTACCATATACATGATTCCAATCCACATCTCTCCAAACTACAGGAACACTATTCATTCCTATTATTTTTAAGAAGCTCTGATCTTCATCTCCCCATGGTTTTGGTATACAGAATGTTATCTCCATATCTTCCTGCTTTGACATTCCTCTTGTCAAGCCAAAACTTGCTGTACCTAAACCTCCAAGAATATGAGGAGGAAACTCCCAACCAAACATTAAAACTTTCATATCTAGTTCCTCCTTTATTTATCTATATTTTGACAATAATTTCAACACTCGTAATATTTCTGCATTATTCATAGCAAAAGAAATAGCCCCTCTTCTTCTAAATGGTGGATTACCATCAAAGAGCTCGGATAGGGAACCAATGCACCCATTCATCATTTCTTCATCTAAACCAATCAATTGACGCTCTAAAAAAGCCAAGCCACTTAATTTATAGATTTTCAAATATGCTTCCATATAAAAACCCATTAGCCAGGGCCATGCCGTTCCTTGATGGTAAACGTTTCGACGTTCTTCTTGCGACCCCACATAACGCGGATTATATCCTACACTCTTAGGACTCAATGTCCTCAAGCCTTTAGAGGTTAACAGTTCTCTTGTTGCAATATCTATGATTGACTTCTTTTGTTCTTTCTCTAAGGGAGAATAATCTAAAGCTGCAGCAATAACCATATTAGGTCTAACACTCCAATCTACAAAGTTTAAATCTACATAATCGTATAGATAGCCATGTTCGTTGAAAAAGACGGAAACAAAAGCCTCTTTAACTTGCTCAGCTCGCTCTTTCAAGGAGTCAGAAAAAGTTTTGTCTTCTTTTTCATAAAGATATGCAATAAAAACCAGAGCATGATACCATAAGGCATTATGTTCAACAATATAACCTGTTCTTGGAGTTACCGGTGTACCATCACTATAATCAGCATTCATCCAGGTTATTGCTTTTTTCTTTCCTTCAGAGAAGAGTAAACCATTATGACTGATGCGAATGTTAGGATGCTTGTCTTCCATAATAAAAAAGAGAATATCTTTTAACAAGTCTCCATATTTCTCAAAACATTGTTCATCCGACACCTCTTTAGCATATTGTTGTAAAGCCCATACAGCCCAAAGTAGCACATCCGGATCTTCAATCTCTTCAAACTTTCTATCTAAAGGTTCTCCATTGATAAATTTATAAATAGCTTTGACTGCCGTTGCCATTGCACTATCAAACTCATTGATTTCATCAACCGCTAATGTCAAACCGGGCAATGAGACGAAGGTATCGCGTGCACGCGCGTTAAACCAAGGATAACCAGCTAATATGTAATGCTCCCCTTCTTGCTTATTGTGAAGTTGATGTGCTGAGTTTTTTAAACAATTATAAAAGCTGTTACGCGGCGTACGTGCATTTACCTGACTTGTAAAAACTCGCTTTAATTGACGAGTTGATATTTCTGATATGCCTGCAGAGAAGACTATGCTTTCTCCTTTTTTAATGTCTACTTCAAAATAACCGGGCGTATATAAATCTTCTTTAAAAGCCAACCCCCTCTCTTGTTCTTTAGGATATTCTACATTTTTATACCAATCGGGATGAAAAACAAACGCATTTTTTTTATTTAACTGCATAAACAACTCCGGATAACCACTATATAGAGAAGTTTTTATTCCATTATCTATTTCTTGGTATTCGGTATTTGCTGCAAAATTCTCATACGTAAGTTCATGAACACTTCTAAAAGCCAGAAAAGGGCGAAATCGTAATTTTGTTGGCGAATGAGCATCTAATAGAGTATATCGTATTAAGATTCTATTCTCAAAATTAACAAAGATCTTTTCTTTTTTCAATACCACACCTCCCACACGATAGGTAGTTGCAGGTATGGATTCACACTCAAACTCACGGATATATTTGTGACCTTTTGGACTCCAATTGTTTCCCTCAAACTTATGTAAGCCTAAATTAAATTCGGCTCCATGCTGTACGACAGTTTCATCTAAGGATGACAATAAAACATGATTATTATCATCTAATTCCGGAATCGGCATCACCAATAATCCATGATATTTTCTTGTATTACAGTCTACGATCGTAGTACTGTGATAAGCTCCTGATTTATTTGTTCGCAAAATCTCTCTTTGTAAAGATTCTTCTAAATTAATCATTAGCGTTTTATCAAATCGCAAGTAACTCATAGAGTCAACGTTTTAATTGTTAATGTAATAATATATACTATTCACAATATTAAACTTTTTTTTCACATAGCAAAAATAAAAGAAGTGAATCTTTTAAGCAATTATTATAAATTCGTAGTATTGTATAAAACCGATAGAATAAGAATGAAAAGAGAAAGAGAACGAATAACCTTGGCTGCTGTAATTCCTTTTTTTATTGTCTTTATGATTTATATGCTAAAAATATTAGAGGTAGGAATGGATTGGGACTTCACCCGTATGGGTATTTATCCTCGTACACAGAAAGGGGTATTCGGTATTTTTGCCCATACGCTCATACATAACAGTTTTAAACATCTGTTTGCTAATACTTTTCCTCTATTTTTCTTATCGTGGTGTCTTTTCTACTTTTACAGGGAAATAGCTTCATACATTTTCTTTTTCTTATGGATTTTAGGGGGTATCATCACTTTTCTCATAGGAAAACCCGGATGGCATATAGGAGCTAGCGGACTAATTTATGGTTTAGCCTTTTTTCTCTTCTTTAGTGGAATTATAAGAAAACATATTCCACTTATTGCTATTTCCTTATTGATAACTTTTATTTATGGTGGATTGGTATGGAACATGATTCCTTTTTTTGCTAAAAGCACCACCTCATGGGAAGGACACCTAAGTGGAGCCATCGCCGGGATAGTCTTAGCCGTACTATTTCGACATAATGGTCCTCAAAAGCCTAATCCGTTCAAAGATGAAGATGAGTTAGACGACTCCTTAAATACTGAAAAGGAGCCATCCAAATCTGAAGAAGAACAAGAAACTCCACATTCTCTTAATGAGAACATCTAAATATAAAATATCTCTAACTTAAGTTAGAGATATTTGTAACAAAGAGTTTAACAGCAATGGCCAATAAAATAATACCAAATGATTTTCGCATTATATAAATACCCGATTTTCCTAAGAACCGCTCTATACGTTCCGTACTTTTAACCACGAAATAAACCCAGACCATATTTAAGAAAACGGCCAGTAAGATATTGATGCTTGAATATTCGGCATGTAAAGAAAGTAAAGTAGTAAAGGATGCAGGCCCTGCCAATAAAGGAAAAACCAATGGAACCAAGGTAGCCTCTTTTATAGGCCCCTGATTACGGAATATCTCCACATCTAAAACCATCTCCAAAGCAACAAAGAACAGTATGATTGCACCGGCTATGGCAAATGATCCCACATCTACATTAAAAAGTTTAAGAATCATTTCTCCCCCGTAGAAAAAGATTACCATCAACACTAAAGAGAGTGATGCGGCCTTAAAAGCATTTACTTCTTTTCCTTTACTTCTCAAATTAATAATAATGGGGATAGAGCCAATAATGTCAATAACAGCGAAAAGAACAATAAAAGCACTAATAACCTCTAAAAAATTTAATCCACTAAACATTCTATTTTATTTTTTTATACAAAAATAATTTTTTAATTACTTTTTTAACTACTTATTAGATATATATTTTTTTGTTTGAATAATTTAATCGTTTCTTTAAGTCTAATTATTTAATATGTGTTCAACTATAATAAAAGATTTAATGAGTATGAATACCATGTATAATATTTTGTTAGAACTTCCTTTCTTTCAGGGATTGTGTCATGAGGACATTACATCCATCTTAGAAAAGATAACTCTTGACTTCAAAGATTTTAACGAAAATCAGCTAATAGTACAAAAAGGAAGTGAGGCCAATCAATTGATTTTCGTCATGGATGGTAGGATAAAAAAGGAATCCTCTACATTAAATGGTAAACTAACTATGGAAGAGATTATACGCCCTCCCTATGTTATTGAGCCTCAAGCTCTTTTTGGATTGAACACTACATTCTTTTCAAATTATAACACTCACTCCCCAGTTAAACTTCTCATTATTTCTAAAAAAGCTTTACGGAATGAGCTTTTTAATTATGAAGTTTTTAAATTAAATTTTCTGAATTATATCTGCTATCAAAACCAAAAGCTCAATCAACAACAATGGGATTTAGAAAATCAAAATATTGAAGAACGTCTTTTATCTGTTTTTTGGAGTTTGTCGGATAGAAATAGCCTTCAGCAAATCATAAGAGTTAAAATGACTGTTCTTGCTCGGTTTATGAATAGTACCCGTTTAAATATTTCCAAAATCTTAAATAAATGGGATGACATTCAATTAATTCAGCTCTCTCGGCAAGAAATTATAATACCTAATCCAAAGAAACTTTTGATGTATAAAGATCAAATAAAACGGGAAAAAGAGAAGTAAATAAATTCATTTTCTTTCATAAAACAAGGGACTTTTACTTAAAATATCCTATGAAGTTCCACATCAATGAATCTTAACGAGGTATTTGAAACATTATCTTTCATCTTCGATATTCACACTTATTAGCAATAAGATTTTAATTTTTCAATAATTATGCAAAAATACACTAATCAAAATATTTCACTTTATACAAAATTCTTTTACATTTAAATGATTCTGAGTTTATTCCAACCAAACACTAACTAAAAACTCTATAAGACACAAAAATAAACATTAAGTATAAGTACAACTTAAAATACAATATTTATTTACAATCATTACTTCTTTGAAGTCTGCCGTTAATTCATAACTTTCCTGTATCTTATCACCCATAATCAATATTGGTTTATTTTTCTAAAACACAACATGATTAAACTTACACCATTAGGGAATTTACTCTGTATTTTGGTACTTACATCAATACCCATCCTAGGATTCAAGAAATACTTAATACCGGCCTACATATTATTTGTGGCCTATCTGCTCATCGCAATAGGCCACTACATAAAAAAGATTCGCCAACTCATTGAAGAAGGCAAGAATAAAAAATCAAATCAAGATTTTTTATGAGCCGTTCGAATATCAACCCTTCTGATTTTTCCACTTATAGTCTTTGGCAATTCTTCAACAAATTCAACTACACGCGGATATTTATAAGGAGCTGTTACTTTCTTTACGTAATTTTGAATCTCCCTAATCAATCCCTCTCCTTCTCTTGATTGATATTCTTGAGCTAATACAATTGTTGCTTTTACAATCTGGCCTCGTATGGGATCAGGCACTCCTGTTATGGCACACTCTACCACCGCTTCATGAGTCATTAAAGCACTTTCAACCTCAAATGGCCCTATGCGATAACCAGAACTCTTAATCACATCATCAGTTCGACCAATAAACCAATAATAACCATCTTCATCTTTCCAAGCCACATCCCCTGTATGATAGATATCATCGTACCAGACCTCCTTAGTCATCTTCTCATCTCTGTAATATTCTTTAAACAGCCCAATAGGCATCCCCTTATCTGTTCGAATTACAATTTCACCTTGTTCTCCTGCTTCAACCGAACGCCCCTTCTCATCAATCAAATCGATGTCATATTGTGGATTAGGCAATCCCATACTTCCTGCTTTAGGCTCTACCCAAGGGAAAGTAGCAACGGTTAATGTAGTTTCCGTTTGCCCAAATCCTTCTCTTAACTTAATGCCGGTAAGTTTTCTAAAAGTCTCATAAACTGAGGGGTTCAAAGCCTCACCTGCTATGGTGCAATAAGCTAAAGACGAAAGATCAAACTTAGTCAAATCCTCCCGTATCAAAAATCTAAAAATGGTGGGAGGAGCACACAATGAAGTTATCTTATATTGCTCTATCTTATGTAATATTTCATAGGGAGTAAACTTCTTATGATCGTAAACAAAAACAGCCGCCCCAACGATCCATTGTCCATAAAGTTTTCCCCAAACTGCCTTTCCCCAGCCGGTATCGGCAATGGTTAAATGCAAGCTTTTATCGGTCAGATTATGCCAATAAGCTGCCGTACTGATATGTCCTAAAGGATAAGTAAAATCATGTGCAACCATCTTAGGTTCACCCGTGGTTCCGCTTGTAAAATACATCAAAGAGATATCGCTATTCTCATTTTTCATAGAGGGCCTAACAAAAGGTTGAGCCTCAACAATTCCTTTATGAAAATCCTTAAAACCGTGAGCAATGACCGGACCAACACTTACCAAATGCTCAACCGTAGGAGATTGAGGCATAGCATCCAAAATATGTTGATTAATCACCTCCTCACCGGCGCTGACAATCATTTTAACATCCGCTGCATTACAACGATAGATGATATCTTTGGAAGTTAACAAATGGGTTGCAGGAATAACTACCGCACCTATTTTATGTAAAGCAACAATGGCATACCAAAATTCAAATCTTCTTTTAAGGATAAGCATCACTTTATCTCCGGATTTAATACCCAATTCCTGAAAATAAGAAGCGGTTTGATCGGTATATCTTTTCATTTCACCAAATGAAAATCTTCGCTCATCTCCCTCATCATTTGTCCATAACAAAGCTAACTTATTAGGCTCTTTTGCTGCCCATTCATCAACAATATCATAGCCAAAATTAAAATGATCAGGAATGTTTAGTTTAAAGTTTTTCGCAAAATCTTCTTGCGACTCAAAATTCAATTGAGATAAATATTTTTCTAACATGTATATCGTGTATATAAAGAAAACTAAGGTTAAAGAATAACAGCTAAAAATTGAACTTTTTCTCCGCCTAAAGCTTTCATTCCGTGAGGCAACCTAGCATCAAAATAAATACTATCTCCCTCATTCAGTATTAGTTCTTTTCCTTCAATATCAATTAACAACTGCCCTTTAATAACCATATTAAATTCTTGTCCATCGTGGGTATTATAATAAATGGGAACATCTTCAGTCTTAGGTGCAACAGTGACTAAAAAAGGATCTGCTTTTCTATTTATAAATCCGGCAGCCAAGGATTGATAACGATAGGCCTTTGTCCGTTCTATTTTTTCACCTTTACCTGCACGGGTTACAAAATAACGACTCATCTTGGGTTCTGAACCAAACATTAAGACCTCTAAAGGTACATTGTGTTTTTTTGCAATACGCTGCATCAGACTTACAGAAATATCGTAATCTCCCGATTCTGCTTTTTCATACTCCTCAATAGTTAAATTAGCCCCCTCAATAAACTCCTCAATGGTTAAATCCAAAGATTCCCTTAATCCATAAAGTCTTTTGGCTATTTCTTTTATGCCCTCAATCATTGTGCTTTATAATTTATTTACTACTAACCTTCATAGCTCGGATAATTGCCGAAGTGAAACCGGCATGGTCTAATTCATTTAGCCCTTTTATTGTTATTCCTCCCGGAGTGGTTACTTTATCTATTTCCAAAGAGGGATGTGTATCATTATTTAATATAATTTTTGCAGCCCCTTCAACCGATTTTGCCACCATTTGAATGGCTTCGTGTGGATAGAGGCCTAATTCCACTCCTGCTCTGGCTGCCGCTTCTATGTATTTAAACACATAAGCAATACCACACGAAGTAAGAGCTGTAGCTGCTCCCAACTGATGTTCGGATAACAATAAAGCCATGCCCATCTCTTCCAAAATCGACAAAATGGAATCGGTCAACACCTGAGAAACATTTTCTGAAGTAGAGAGCAAGCAGACGCTTGCCAACTCAGAAATAGCGATATTGGGTATCATACGATAAATGGGGATCTCCAAATTAGAGAATGTACGAATATCTTTTATTTCCACTCCTGCAGCAACGGAAATCAAAGCCTGTCCTTCATGAAACTGTAATTCATTAAGAACTTGTTGAACTAGCCAAGGCTTAACTACCAGAAAAACCAACTGAGCCTCTTCAATTGCCTTCTGATTATCTGTAGTCACCTTTATTTCTGCATAATCCACCTGTAATTGCTGAAGTTTTTCCTGAGAAGGATCAGCCACAGTAATGTTTCCGGCCATTACACGAGAGCCTCGAGCCATTCCTCTTGCAATGGCTCCTCCCATATTTCCGGCACCAATAATAGCAACTTTCATACTATTTTTATTTTAATAAAGACAAAGATAAAAGCTTTTAGTCGAAAAAATATCATTTTTCAACTATTTCA
>CAZFXK010000091.1:0-3411 GCA_964522975.1 uncultured Bacteroides sp.
TTATATTTAACAAACTAAACATTAGGAGAAGGCATTAATAATCTGAAAACATTCTTCACATAATTAACACCCCTATAAACACCCTATTGATTCATGCTTATTGTTTAATGAAACATAAAATTAGTCGCCTTAAATGAGCATATTCATAATTAGGAGCCCTGCTTTTTAAGCTTTAATCCCATCATAATCCCATCGTAACTAGCGGCTAATGAGCCAATGGATTTAAGGGTTTGATTATTGGTCATCTCACTCAGTGTAGCTAACAAGGTAAGTAATTTATCAGCATCATATAAAAAAGACACATATTGTGTAGATTGATTCACTTTAGCCGTTAAATTTAGCAGTCCGGCATATTGAAAGTTTATCGTTTGTTCTTTAGAATCGTATTGATACGTACCATCCAATTTTCTTCCTCGTAAATTAGATGAAAAAGTGCTATCTGTATGAAAAGTAAAAGAAAGCTCATTAGGCTTGATACCTAAGGTTTCCAATTTTTCATTAATCTTCTGCTCTAATGTTGAAGTAGCTAAAGCTCCTCCAATCTGTTGCAGGGTATTATCCGATTTTAACTGAACGGCTGTTCCGGCATATTTCCAAGTTCCTTTTAAATCATTAGCTGTTGATATACCGGTTACTTCAGAGATGACTTTCGTTGCTTTATTCACTTTATCTGAAGAAAAAATATCTAGCCACGATTGTGCTTTGACACCAACAGAAGAAACAAAAAATAAAAGCAATATTAAACTATGTTTTTTCATTTTTATTATTTTTACTTTATAGAATTATTTATCTGATTAATATATTTTAGAATATCTTCCCTACCTTCTCCGGTAACTGACGAAGTAATAAAATAGGGAGGTAATTCTTCCCAAGTTTTTGTTAATTCTTGCACCCAAAGATCGATGTTCTTTTTCCGTTCTCCTTTTTTTAATTTGTCCACTTTAGTGAAAATAATAGAAAAAGGGATTCCATTTTCTCCTAACCAGAGAATAAAATCAACATCTATATCTTGAGGTTCCAAACGACTATCAATTAATAAAAAAAGATTAGTTAATTGTTCACGTTCTAATATATACCGATTAATTATACGTTGAATCTGACTTTGTCCTTTTTTACCTCTTTTAGCATATCCATAACCCGGTAAATCAACTAAATACCAATTTTCATTAATTAAAAAATGATTAATCAGCATTGTTTTCCCGGGTTTAGATGAAGTCATGGCCAATCCTTTTCGGTTTGTCAGTCGATTGATTAAACTGGATTTTCCGACATTAGACCGACCAATGAATGCATATTCAGGAAGATTTCCGGAGGGGCATTTTGAAATATCTGTGTTACTTATTACAAATTTAGACGATATTATATCCATCATTATTCTTTTGGGGATTAATTAAGTCTTGGCACTTTTTTATAAAATACGCCAACTAAAGATACTTTCTATATCTAGATTAAAAATATAAATGTATGGGATTTATTCAAAAGGATAAAAAGAAAACACTTAATTTAACCTATTTCATTAAAATCCTTAGTAGGAAAAACTGTTAAAGAAATAAATTTCATTCTACTTTTTTTACGGATACTACCTTTTGTAAAAAAAGGTTGTTTGGAATCAATATCAATTCACCCTCTTCTGTCCTGATATGTGTATAGAATGTTTGAATGCTCTCTATTACGGCATAAATGGGTATATCTTTATCATATATGTGAATTTTATCTCCTACTCGAAAAGGTGTGGAGAAAAACATAATAACACCCGCAGTGATGTTACTCAATAAAGACCATTGAGCAAAAAAAGCAACCCCAATTACAGCAAATACGGAAGAAAGGCCTATTAATATATTCTCTCTTTTCACTCCCCATATAATGGCAAGAATAAAAATAAAAGTAATGTTTAGTAGAATAAGAACCACTTGCTTAACCCGCAACCGTCTGGCCTCAGCTATTTGTAACATCAAGCCGGACTTCATAATCACTTTAGAAGCAACAGATCTGGATATGGGAATAAGGATAAAAACAACAACTGTCGCAATAATTTGTGGCAAATACTGTTTCATAATATATAAGTTGATAAATATGAAGATAAATTATAAAAATTATTTATCTGCAAAAATAGCTATTGTTTTATTCCCAACGTAAGTTTAGCTAATTCTATTTCATTTAAATCGCCTGTATTCTTTCCGGCGATATCCGATAATTTAACTGCCTTAAGGTAATCCATATTGGAAGCAGGCCTCACTTCTGTCAATTTAATAACCATATTCAAAGGCTTAGCTCCTACATCATTTGAAAAATAGGTTCCAATACCATAGGCATCGTGAACTCGGCCATTTACATATTTTTTTATTGCTTTAACTTTTTCAAAATTGAGAGAGTCACTAAACACTATGGTTTTTGACAAGGGATCTATTCTATTGTTTTTATAAAATTCTATTGTTTGTTCGGTAAAAGCTAATGGGTTTCCACTATCCCAACGAACCCCATCGAATAATTTTGCATGCTTCAAACCAAACGACTTATAAAAAACATCTGTAGTATATGTGTCTGTTAAACAAATACCCAAGCTTCCGTGATAAACTTCTACCCAAGCATCTAAAGCCTTGACTGTAGCTGCTCTGTATCCATAAATGGCTCCATGATACATAAACCATTCGTGCGGCATCGTGCCAATTGGAGTGGTATTATATTTCATAGCCAAGTACACATTACTAGTTCCTTTAAAGAAGTCTCCGGAATTGTTTTTCAAACACGCAATGACCCGATCATATACATCGAAAGAAAAACGGCGACGCGTACCGAAGTCCGAAAAGTCAGCTGCTATCTCACATAATTTAGTTGATTTTTCCATAGCTCCTTCCTCGACTCCTATCGGCTCTATACCCATCATTTGGAAATAAAGTTCGGAAATGATAGCCATCAAAGGAACTTCCCAGAGTACAGTACGATACCAATATCCTTCAATGAAAACACTTAAATCTCCTCCATTCTGTACAATCTTTACTTCTTGAGGATTGTATTGATACCCCTCTAGAAAATCGATAAAAGCCGGATCAAAGAAATAACAACGCCTTCTAATGTATTCCTTCTCTTTCTTAGTCATCTTTAAATTAGCCATTGCATTGACCTCCTCTTGCATCCGTTCGGCAAATCCTTTGGGAAACTGAGTCCCTCCTCTATTTATGAATTCATATTTAACTTCCGACCAAGGATACATTCTTTCTATGGCCATCATAATGGAGAATTTATATAAATCGTTATCTGTAAAATGTTTTATAATCATAAGATGTTTTTTTAGCAGAACAATAACAGGAATTGGTTTTACTCCAATTTATTAAATGAGAAAAACAGAATAGAACAAAGATTTTAAATGATTGAAATCATAGATTAAAAATTCAACAATAGTTAGGTCTGGGA
>CAZFXK010000091.1:3511-9905 GCA_964522975.1 uncultured Bacteroides sp.
GTTAGGTCTGGGACAAGAGGCCGGTCGGTCTGGGTTATAAGGTTCACCGGTCTGGGACCTATTCTTGTTTTATTATTTCAGATAAAATTTAATCTTTAATTATTCTACCTCTATAATATACATTCCAATTATCTTTGGCATATCCATCCCCCACATACCTAAAAGAGGAAGCCGATGCGTCCGGAATGATTCTTCCTCCAAAGAAAACTTCCCAATTATCCTTAGCATAGCCATCACCTAAAAGAAGAAAGGATGAAGAAGAGGCATCAGAAAGAATTCCTCCTCCATAAAACACCTTCCAGTTATCTTTGGCATAACCATCGCCCAAATATTTAAAAGAAGAAGCTGAAGCATCCGGGACAATTCTTCCTTTGTAGAATACTTTCCAGTTATCCTTACCATATCCCCAACCCAGACTAACAAATGAAGATGCTGAAGCCTCTTCAACTACCATACTTCCATAATATACCCTCCAATTATCTTTTCTGTATTCTCTAGGCCTATTTTGTCGTGGCAAGTTATTTGTATAAGCAAAATCAATGGGCCTGCCTCTATAAAATACTTGCCATTGATCTTCTCCGTATTCATCACCTAAACTTAAAAAGGAAGTAGCCGATGCATCCGGAAGAACCATACCTCTATAAAAGACAGTCCAGTTATCTTTGGCATAACCATCTTCCAGAACAAGAAAAGAAGAAGCTGAAGCCTCTTTAATTATTTGTCCTTGATAATAAACCTGAAAATCATCTTTAGCATACCCTGCTCCTAAAGGAATGATTCGATCTAAAGAACCACGATGCATAACTCCTGATGCCTCTGATTCTTGGTAGATGGTAGATAATGTATTACAATTACTGAGCAACACTCCCAGTATGAAAAATAGAATTATTTTTTTCATCATCATCATTAAATTTGAAGATATCTTCCTTACGAAATTACACGTTTAAACTTATAAAAAAAGGAAACAGTAAAATTAATTACATCTCTAGATTATTTAATATTCTAAAACAGCATCTAAAAAATAGATTAAAGGAGAGTGAATGATGAACTAAGCTTTGGCTTTATACTTTGTGGAAAAAAGATAAAGTCCTAAAAAAGTCAATAAACCGTTAAGCATTAAAAGTTCATATCCAAATTTATAGCCACTATAGGTTTCTACTAACCGCTCTATGGCATAACACAAAATAGGAGAAAGGATGGCGATATAGGGCACCCACCGATCAATGGCCGTTCGTTTAGTAAAAAGTCCAAAGCTAAACATCCCCAATAATGGACCATAGGTATAAGAGGCAATTATGTATATTGCATCTATTACACTTTTATTGTTTATCTGTTTGAATAGAATAATAAAAAGAACCAACAGTACAGAAAACAGGATATGCACTATATACCTTTTCTTTTTTGCCTTTTCTTCACTCAATTTTTCTACCCCTAAAATATCGATGCAAAAACTGGTAGTCATTGAAGTCAATGCAGAATCTGAATTACTAAATGCGGCTGCAATTACTCCGAGAGCAAAAAAGATTTCCACACTGTTTCCCAAATAACCTTGTGTAGCAAACATAGGTAGAACATCATCTCCCAGAAGAGGCAACTCTACCTGCATTTCAGAAGCAAAGACCAAAAGCAGTATGCCTAAACTTAAAAAAAGTAGATTTAAGGGAATAAAAGAAAACCCATAATAATACATATTTTTTTGAGCCTCTTTAAGATTACGACAAGATAGATTTTTCTGCATCATATCCTGATCTAATCCTGTCATAACAATGACAATGAAAATTCCACTAAAAAATTGTTTGAAAAAGTTTTGACTTGAATTCCAATCATCAAACACAAATATACGCCCATGTTCATGATTTTTAATGGTATCTACTACTCCCATAAAATCAAGATTTAAATAGCGAATAACAAAAGTGAGTATAAAAATCAAGGCTAAAACCAAACAAAGGGTTTGCAATGCATCTGTCCACACAATGGTTTTAATCCCACTTTGATGAGTATATATCCACACTAAAACCATTGTTCCAAAAGCAATAGTCCAAAAGGGTACCTGAAGCTCTTGAAATATATAAGTGTAGAGAATTAAACAAACCAAATAAAGTTTGGCCGATGTGCCTAATAAACGAGACAATAAGAAAAATAAAGACCCTGTTTTATAAGATCGCTTACCCAAACGTTTACCCAAGTATGTATAGATACTGGTTAAGTTCAGTCGATAATACAGTGGTAATAATAAATGGGCTACAATTAAATAACCAAAGAAAAAACCAATAACCATTTGCATATAGGTCATATCAAAAGAACGAACCATTCCCGGAACCGAGACAAAAGTGACTCCTGAAATGGATGCACCAATCATTCCAAAAGAAACAATATACCAAGGTGATTTATTTTCTCCTTTAAAAAAGGCCGCATTGGTCTTACTATTCCTGCTGGTAATAAGTGAAATGACCATCAGTAATGAAAAATAAATCAATATTGTAGCTATAATTATCATTATGGATACAAATATAACACAACTTTAACAATAGAAGTTATTCACATCAACACTACTAATATTTATTTATTTACTTTTGTCTATGTATCTTTGTCCATTGAAACAGAGATGAAAAATAAATGATTCCAAAATATCCTTCATTATTACTACAAAAAGCCATTGATGAATTTTCTAAACTACCTGGCATTGGAAATAAAACCGCTACTCGTCTGGTCTTACATTTGTTAAGGCAAGATGTTAAGGCAGTAGAAGCTTTTGGTAATGCAATTATTCAACTTAAAAAAGAGGTTAAATATTGCAAGAAATGTCACAACATATCAGATACGGATATATGTCAAATATGTGCAGATCCACAACGTGAAGCTTCCATACTTTGTGTTGTTGAAAACATCCGTGATGTTATGGCCGTTGAGGCAACCCAACAATTTCATGGGCTTTATCACGTACTAGGTGGAATCATCTCCCCAATGGATGGTGTAGGGCCAAGTGACTTAACCATAGACAGCTTAGTAAACCGAGTAGCCAGTGGTGAAATTAAAGAAGTCATTTTAGCTTTGAGTACCACAATGGAAGGAGACACTACTAACTTTTACCTCTATCGGAAACTTGAACCCTACCATGTGCCTTTAAGTGTCATTGCTCGTGGTATTTCCATAGGTGATGAATTGGAATATGCAGATGAAATTACGTTAGGCAGAAGTATTGTCAACCGAACCCGTTTTACAGGAACAGTATAAACAGATTGAAAATCATGAAAGATACCACATTAAAGAAACTAGTAAAGAAATTAAAAATTCAATATCTCCTTTTTTTTATCTTACCTCTTCTTTTAGTAATCTATGGAGAGTTTTTAAGCCAAAAATTAGGTGTATATTCAGGGAAAACCACAAAAACGGGCTTTTATTTACAGACTTTCTCCATTCTTTTTACGATGATTTCCGTACCTCTAGCACTTAAAGCTTTTCATTGGATTTTGATGAATAAGATGGATAGGAGTAATGAGCTCAAGGAAATTAAAAGTTATATTTTTTTATCGGGTATGCGATTGGCTCTTTTACAGTTATCCACATTAATAAACTTAGTAGTTTATTATCTAACAGAAAATAGTACCGGAGGACTTTGTGCTTTAATATCCATTACTGCCACTTTATTTTGTATCCCTACAAAAAATAGAACTATACAAGAATTAACGGTCATAAATCCTGAAGATATAGAACAACAAGAAAATGAATAAGCAATATCTGGTAAATGAAACCCTTTATCTTAGAGCTCTTGAACCCGAAGATCTAACTTTTTTATATGATATTGAGAACGATCCCTCATTATGGGATGTCGGTAATCTAACCGTGCCTTATTCCAAATTCGTATTACGGCAATTTATTGAAGCATCACAAAGTGATATTTTTGCCGATCGCCAGCTACGATTGATGATAGTTCGAAAAGAGGATCACGTCTTATTAGGTGCAGTTGATATAATGGATTTCCATCCTCTTCATTCAAGAGGTCAAATAGGAATAGTTATAAAAAAAGAATTTCGACAACAAGGATATGCCTCGCAAGCCTTAGAACTCTTATGTAATTATGCTTTTGATTTCTTACGATTCAAGCAACTTTATGTCTACATTTCAACTCATAATGAACCCAGCATAAATTTATTTCAATCGCTTGGGTTTAAAAAGGCTGGACTATTAAAAGACTGGCTAATGATAGAAGGGAAATATCAAGATATCTATATCTTTCAGCGCATTAATTAGCCTCTATACTAAGAGGGTATCTTGCCCAAATACTATATTTACCCCCTTGATTTGTCATCACATTTTCCCATAAATCAGAAGTATTGGGATTCAAAAGTATGTTTGTCTTCTCTTCTGTAACAATCCAAGAATTTTGTTTTAATTCACGTTGAAGCTGTTCATGCCCCCAACCCGAACATCCTAAGAAAAATCGAATTTTCCCTTCTATATCTACTCCCTCTTCTAACATCGTTTTTATTAAATCAAAATTTCCATTCAAATAAAGTCCCTCTTGAATAGGAAGAGCTCCCGGTACATCTTCAAAAGTATGAAGATAAAATAAAGTATCATTTGAAACAGGACCTCCATTGAATAAAGGTATTTCTACTTCAACAGATAAGTCTTTTACTACTTTATTTAGTGTTAACTTAGAAAATTCATGGTTTAATACAATGCCCATTGTCCCATTCTCATTATGCTCAATAAGAATAATCACTGCTCGTCGAAAGTTCAAATCGGGCAAAAAAGGTTCAGCAAGAAGTATTCTTCCTTTTTCCGGTGGAATATTATTTGATTCAACTCTAAATATTCTTGGATTAATACTCATCTATATAAAATTTTATTTATCAATTGAATTGTTTTGATTAAAAAAACGCATTCTATCTTCTAATATATCATATTGGTGATCTTTAATAAATGACGTACAGGCTCTTAAACCTTGTTGCTCACTACCTGTTGTATTTAAGGGTAAAGCACTCACTCCATAATACATCAATTCGGTAGCTAGCTCTGCACTACTCATGTCAGCGTAGCCTAAAGTAAAATAGAATCCATCAGCAATAGGATCTTCCAGATCGTGATCATAAACTATGTGAAAACCATTTTTTAGGAATATTTCTTTCAGCCTTTTAGCTCGGTTTCCATATACTTTAATATCCTCTAAAAAAGCAAATTCACCTTGTGCTGCTGCATCTAGCATCGCAGCTAAAGCATATTGTGCCGAATGACTGGTACCCGAAGATAATGCATAAAGTACGCGATGGATAAAAACCGAACCAAATGTACCTCCACCATAAATCTCATCAAATCCGGGGAAAGATTGACGATATAGTTTATCCGAAATGCAGCAAACCCCTATCCGTTGTCCGGCATAACTGAATATTTTTGAACCGGAAACAAGCAACACATAATTATCAGTATAATTCGCAACCGAGGATTGGTATGGAGTTTTTCCGGGTTTACTTAAATCTTTTCTGAAATCCATACCAAAATAAGCTAAATCTTCCAGCACTATGACACCATATTGTGTAGCTAATTCTCCTATGGTCCGAAGCTCTTCTTCGTTAAGACAAATCCAACTAGGATTGTTCGGATTAGAATAAATTATTCCTGCAATATTTCCTTTTTTTAGATAGTCTTCTAATTTATCTCTCAACTTTGCTCCTCGATGATTATAAACATCAAAAGATTCGTATCGCTTACCCATTACAACAATTTGCTGTTTTTGAACAGGAAAACCGGGATCAATAAACAAAATGGTGTCTTTCTCTCTATGACATTGCGTGGTGGTAATAAAAGAGGCAAAAGTACCCTGCATACTCCCTGTAACAGGAACACATCCTTCGGGACTAACATCTACATTTACAAAAGCTTTGATAAATTCAGAGGCTGCTTTCTTTAAATTGGGTAAGCCATTGATATCGGGATATAAACTGGCTACGCCACTCTTTAAAGCTTTAATCTCTGCAGCAACTCCTAAAGCAGAAGGAGGAAGTCCGGGTACTCCCATTTCCATTTTAATGAATTCCACACCCGATTCCTTCTCTAATTCTTCAGCAATCGCCTTTATTTCTCTAATTGTAGCTTTTGCAAAATCAGTAACTTGATATTTATTTAATTTCTCTTGAAATAAGTCTTTATCTATTGGTGTTTTCTCCATTTTTACACTCCATTTTAACATTAAATTTAAGAAAAAATTAAAACAAATATACTATTTATTCCATCTCTTTTAATTGGAATAAAAAAAGAAATAAAAAAACTTTTTTAATATTGCATATATAAAAAATTGCTTTATCTTTGCAATCGTCTTCAAGCAAGAAGAACTAAAACAAGGTGCGTTAGTTCAGTTGGTTAGAATACCTGCCTGTCACGCAGGGGGTCACGG
>CAZFXK010000092.1:0-9851 GCA_964522975.1 uncultured Bacteroides sp.
TCTCTCCCAGACCTATGTCTTGAGGTTTGGAATCAATTATAATTAAGCAAAAGTGGGATTTTTAGTAATCTACAGTATTAAGTCTATTTTTGTAGTTTCTATTTAAAATAAAAAAGGAGCAACGCTTTGCTCCAATCTTTTGTTAACCTTAAATCTAATACTATGAAAAACACAGTACGAAGATAAGTGTGTTTATACAGTTAAGCAAACAATAAGGGCAAACAAGCCTGTTTTATAACATAGATTAGAATTTAGACATTATTACTCTCTCTTTTTAAGAAAAAAAATAATTTGATTCTTGTTTTTAAGAAGCCTATGGTTAAAGTAAATGCAGCTTATCAAAAAGATATCTTTGTCTTTAGCTTTTATTTAATAAAATATGTTTACTTTAATGGCAAAAAACAGATTTATGGAAGAATTAGAAATTCAAAATCAAAACAGAACGGTAGTAACCCTTGGGGATTGGATAATTACATTATTGATTATGATGATTCCAATTGTTAATTTCATTATGCTTTTTGTATGGGCCTTCAGTAGTAGTACGCCACAAAGTAAAGCCAATTGGGCAAAAGCCTCACTGATATTTATGTTGATAGGCCTTATTTTAGTAATTCTTTTTTGGGGTGCTTTAGGAGCTGTTTTTTTAAGTGCCGCATTATAATATGCTAAAATGACAAATATAAATACACTCAATAAAAATATTATTGAGTGTATTTATATTTAAAAGCTATTGTATTTAATCTGAAACACTTTAATTAAATAAGAAATAGAAATAAGAAAGTTCTTAGATTGTCAAATTTCTATATTCTTCTTGCTTCTTCTTGGAAAGTTTCTTTATAACTTCATCTACTGAATGGGTAATTAATTCCTTTATCAGTTCATCCGGTACATCACTTTCCAGATAGACACTTATCCAATATTTTTTATCCGAATGATATCCAAACTGAATTCCCTCATAATGATCCATTAAGGTAGCCGATTTCTCTGTATCGCATTTTATATTCGTAAAAAAGCATCCCTCTTTTGGACGTAATGGAGCGTAAGAAAACATTTTATTCATCACTTTATATACAAGAGTGTATTCATCGAAAGGAAAGCTTTCTGTTGCTCCTTTTATTGAAAGACAAAAATCTCTATATTCTTCTATATTCATAATTCTCTTAATAAAATAAGGAATGCAATATCAGTTTTATCTAGCACTTTTTTTGTTATTAAAAATAGAGAAGTTTATTGTATTTAAGCCCATGTTTTACTTTTAGTTTTCACAGAATATACAATAGAACTCTTTAAAATGAAAAAAGGAGCAACACCTTGCTCCAATCTTCGTTAACCTTAAATCTAATACTATGAAAAACACAGTACAAATATAAGTGTCTTTATACACTTAAACAAATCAAAAAGGGCCAAAAGAATATTTTATAACATTGATTAAGATTTACAGTATAAGTCGTGCCCAAGATTAACAATATTATACCTTCCTAAAACAACTTTTTGATAATTCTTGGTAATTAAGATTTTTCTATTGATGAATAATCAGATTAAAACTCTTTCATATGATTTACCCATTGAGTGTATGCCTCAATATAGCTTTTTAAGAAATCTAATGTTTGCTTATTGGTAACAGTCCCCTCTTCTATTGCCTCATGTATCTGTCCTAAATAACATTCAGGTTGTTGTAACGTAGGCATATTAAGTAAAGAAAGAACTTGTCTTAAATGGTGGTTTGCACCAAATCCGCCAATAGGTCCGGGTGACAGACTGATGATTCCTGCAGGTTTTTTATTCCATACACTTTGTCCGGAAGGTCTTGAAGCTACATCTAAAGCATTTTTTAATAAGGCGGGAATAGATCTATTATGTTCCGGTGTAACAAAAAGTATGGCATCCATTGCTTCTACTTCTTTTTTAAACCCTATATATTCAATAGGGTAATTTGCGTCGTAATCTTGGTTATACAAAGGTAAGTGACTAATTCTCAAAATATGAGCTTCATAATTATCAGGCATGAGCTGTATTAAACAGTTTGCAACACTTCTTGAGAACGATCCTGTTCTATTACTTCCTATTAGTAATCCTATCTTTACTTTTTCCATAAAAACGTTTTTAATATTTTTAAAATACACATTTAGTTATTGAAACAAGAAATTAAAAGAAAAGTTTTTTATTTCTTGTTGTAAAGAAAAGATATCCCCTGTTGAGTTCAAAGTTTAAACGAATCTTTTTAAAATAAAAAAAGGAGCAACGCCTTGCTCCAATCTTGTTAACCTTAAATCTAATACTATGAAAAACACAGTACAAATATAAGTGTCTTTATACACTCATGCAATTTTCGGAGTCAAAAAGAGGTGTTTTATAACATTGATTAACGCATTTACCAACACGAAGAGATAATTTAACAGAATTAAAATACCAATGAATTTATTTTAAGGAATTAGTTATACTATTGAGAACACAATAGGTAAAGACTTTTACTCGTTAATAAATTCATTTATGCAAATGGATGGATGCTACTAAATAAAACACAGACTCTTATCATTTATGGAAAATGCTGACTGTGCCCTATTTAGTGTTATGAAATAGAACGCACCATATTATTTGAAAAAGCTCTATTGATGATTTAATAAACGTGTTTTAGCCATTTCTTCATAGATAGTGTCAGGACGTCCATAATTTGCATAAGGATAAATTGAGATTCCTCCACGAGGAGTGAATAATCCGGTTACTTCTATGTATTTAGGATCCATTAATTGAATTAAATCTTTCATTATTATATTTATACAATCTTCATGAAAAGCCCCATGATTACGAAAACTAAATAAATACAATTTAAGACTTTTACTTTCAACCATTTTTTTATCGGGAAGATAGCTAATAATGATTTCAGCAAAATCAGGTTGATTCGTTATTGGACATAAGCTGGTGAATTCAGGACAATTAAACCGTACCCAATAATCGTTCTCCGTATGTTTATTAAAAAAAGCTTCTAAAACATCAGGAGCATAATTTTGTCTATACTCCACATTACTTCCCAATGCTGTTAACTGTTCGTTTTGCTTTGTTTCTTTCATTTTATTTATTTTTCTGTATCAAATAGTTAGCCAGTCCTTTATTTCTTAATTTACATGCAGGACATTGCCCACATCCCTCAGCCGGAATACCATTATAACAAGTTAAAGTTTCTTCCTTTACTAAATCAAAAACGCCTAATGCATCCGATAATGCCCATACTTCAGACTTATCCATCCACATCAAAGGGGTGTGTAATATGAATTCTTTATTCATGGCCAGATTCAGTGTTTGATTTGCCGATTTGATGAAATCGTTTCTACAATCAGGGTAACCGCTAAAATCAGTTTGTGAAACGCCGGTTACAATGTTTTTGATTTTATGCTCATAAGCAAAAACAGCTGCAATAGATAAGAAAAATAGGTTTCTTCCGGGAACAAAAGTATTCGGACAATCATTTGTTTCTTCTATTTTCAAAGAGGAATCAGTTAGTGCATTTTTACTTAAATCAGCTATGAACTGAGCATTCATTAAATGAAAATCCACCTCTGATTTTTCAGCTATCTTACGAGCAACTTCAATTTCTTGGCTATGCTTTTGGCCATAGGAAAAACTTAAGGCAAAGATTTCATCAAACCGTTTTTTTGCCCAAAAGAGACACGTTGTGGAATCTTGTCCTCCACTAAAAAGCACCAAAGCCCTGCTTTTACTCATACTCTATAAATCTTTAATTTTTAATATATTGTAAGAGATATCATCATCATACACATCCGTTCCCTCCATCTTCTTTATGTATGAAACGACTCTTATTGTAATGGGTAGAACGATAACTTCATATAAGGATTTTAGAACCACTTGTAATGCCATTAAATAAAACAAGTTATCCCAAGCAATGATTCCCGCAAAAGCGATAGGAAAGAAAATTAACGAATCAGCAGCTTCTCCAACTACAGTGGATCCAATGGCACGAGCAGAGAAGTTTTTTCCTCTACTTAATAGCTTCATCTTACTCATAACATAAGCATTCAGAAATGATCCAACAAGAAAGGCTATTAAACTGGCAATGACAATTCTTGGGGCCAATCCAAACACAAAGTTAAAATGTTCCTCTCCCTCCCAATAAGGGGCTGCAGGTAAAGCGACAGCAATCAATCCTAAGGCTACTACAAAAAAGTTCATCGCAAATCCACTCCAGATTATCAGTCTTGCTTTTTTAAATCCCCATACCTCTACAATACAATCGTTTATTATGTAAGATATGGGAAACACCAATAACCCTGCAGTAATTGAAAAGTTTCCATAAACATGTATGACCTTTGTTTCTAGAATATTAGCTGCGATAAGACAAACATTAAACAAAATTCCCAGCAGCATAAAGGGAACAGACACTTTTTTATCCATATTTCTTGTTTTTAACGTGGTTAATCAAGCACACGATTTCATTAATAAATCCTTGCAAAGGTAGCACTTTATCATCATAAAAAGTTTATTGAAGATAAAATAGTTGAGAAATCCCATTAAAAACTCTCTTATAAAAAAGAGAACCTATTTTTAGGCTAAAATTTATTTTCAACCATAAATAAGAAGCTTTTTCTTGTTTTAATCGTTGGAATATTTGTTACTTTGTTCTTGAAACAGCAAACTAGTTTTTCTGTTTTAGGTTGTGTTTATTCTTTTTATGGAATAAACACTGAAAAGGGAATCAGGTGTAAGTCCTGAACAGTCCCGCTGCTGTAAGCTCTATGCATAGCTTTTAATTCTTTGGGCCACTATCAATTGATGGGAAGGCATAAAAGCTAAGAGAGTAAGTCAGAAGACCTGCCTAAAACTTTATTTCATTGCTTTCGAGGAAGAGCGTTGACAATGATAATAATGATAACCTAGCTATCAAATCTTATCTACTCCATCCTCCGCCTTATATTTGAAAATAATGAAGTATAAAAGAATACTTAAATTAAAGATTAAGCAAAATGAATCGCTATTTATTGATTATATTCTTTTTGATGACTTCTATTCTTTTGTGTGCCAACGAGCCGATAGACACAACAAAAACATACGTAATTCAGGAAGTTGAAGTTACATCCATATATCAAAATAAGGAAATTCGATCGATAGGCTTTACCCAGCAAATAAATAAGGAACAGCTTAAACAACTTAACGTTTTACAGGTATCAGATGCTTTAAAATACTTTTCAGGAGTTACTGTAAAAGACTATGGGGGTGTTGGAGGACTGAAAACAGTATCTCTTAGGAGTTTAGGTGCAGAACATACTGCTTTAAGCTATGATGGCATTGCTTGGAGTGATTTTCAAACCGGCCAAATTGATTTAGGTAAGATTTCATTGGAAAATGTAGACGAACTGTCACTTAGCATTGGGCAAGGCGATCAAATATTCCAACCTGCTCGTCTTTTTGCTTCTGCAGGCCTTATACAGATACAAACATTACAGCCTTCATTTTCAGAAAACAAAAAGTACAATTTATTATTCTCTATGAAGAGTGGTTCCTGGGGGCTGATTAACCCAACTCTTATTTATCAACAAAAATTAAATAATAAATGGTCTTCTTCTTTAGACATATCCGGATTAATGGTTGACGGATGTTATCCTTATAAACTCTATTATGGATCTGAAAAAGATAGTACTTCTACCGAAAAAAGAAAGAACACAAATGTGAATCAAATTAAGGTTGAAGCCAGTATTTATGGACAACCCACACAATCAGAACAATGGAGAATAAAATCTTATTTTTATCAATCTTCAAGAGGATTACCCGGAGCTACAACCTATTATTACAATTACAGTTCGCAACATCTATGGGATAAGAACTTTTTTACGCAAGCCCATTATAAAAATGAAATTAACGAATTATGGGTTATACAAGCTTTAGGCAAATGGAATTGGAGTTCTCAACGTTATTTAGATCCAGATTATAAAGGGATGACCGGAAGAAAAGAGGAGAAATACTATCAAACGGAATACTATCTATCGGCTTCTGCATTGTATCGTGCCTTCAAGCAACTTTCTTTTAGTATAGCCTTAGACGGAAGTATAAACACTTTAAACACCTCTTCTAAACAGCAGGCATCCCCTACCCGATACACTCTTTTACCCGTAATAGCCGGCAAATATGTAAATAACTACATTACTGTTTCTGCTTCTTTATTGGGGACATTTACAAAAGACAAGGTTAAACAAGACAAGCATTCTTTTAATCATCAACGTTTAAATCCTCAATTGAATCTTTCCATCAAGCCTTTTCTAAAGGAAAATTTCAGACTTCGTTTCTTCTATAAGGATATCTTTAGATTACCCACGTTTAACGACTTATATTATGGGCAAATAGGAAACAATAATCTATCCCCGGAAAAAAGCGAACTGTTCAATGTGGGTATAACTTATGCAAAGCAAATTAATGAACTCATTCCGAATGTAACTTTTACTGCAGATGCCTATTACAATAAAATAGATGATAAAATCATAGCAATTCCAACCAAGAACCTTTTTGTTTGGAGTATTGTAAATTTAGGAAAGGTTGATATTAAAGGAATTGACATTTCTGCTAGTTTAGCCACAAAAACCTATAAATCTTATGGGGTGCATTTAACGGGAAAGTACACTTATCAAAGAAGCTTAGATGTAACCAATAAAGAGAGTAAAACTTATAAACATCAGATAGCCTATACCCCAAGAGTATCCGGTTCACTTCAAGCAACGGCTACCTCTCCCTGGGTAAATGTAACCTATTCGCTTCTATACTCAGGAAAACGGTATGCACTGGGACAAAACATTGAAAAAAACAGATTGTCTTCCTATAAGGAACATAATATTACATTTAGTAAAGACTTTACAATAAGAAAAACAGATCTTTTTGCTAAACTGGAAATACTGAATTTGGCCAATGAAAATTATGAAGTTATAAAGAACTTCCCTATGCCGGGACGTTCTTTTCGTGTAACACTTAAAGTCAACTATTAATGAATCGAAAAATAGATTACCTGTTTCTTTTATGCATTCTTTGCTGCATTGGAATGTCATGTGACGACCTTGATGATCAGCCTTTACCTAAGGATGATATACCTCCTGAAGAAATGGCTACTGCCGAATTATATGTATTGAATGAAGGTCTTTTTAATTTGAATAATAGTACCTTATTTAGATATAATTTTGAAAGTAAACAACGTGATACTCAATATTTCCGACGTATTAATAAAAGAGGATTGGGAGATACAGCAACAGATGCGGCTCTATATGGAAGTAAAATTTATATTGTAGTAAATGTGTCCAGCTATGTTGAAGTTATAGATTTTCTTTCAGGGAAATCATTGAAACAAATTCCGTTTAGGCAGGAGAATGGAAGCTCTCGACAACCTCGCCAAATAACATTTCATAAAGACAAGGCTTATGTATGTTCTTTTGATGGTACTGTAGCTCGTATTGATACCACAAATTTAGTAATTGAAGATATCACAAAAGTGGGAAGAAACCCGGATGGAATTTGTGTTCAAAACAATCAAATCTTTGTATCCAACTCCGGTGGATTAGATGCAGATAATCAGGGTGTTGATCATACTGTATCGGTCATCGACCTTGAATTGTTTCGTGAAATAAAGAAAATAGAAGTAGGTCCAAATCCCGGTAAAATACTACCGGACACTAGAGGGAATGTCTATGTAGTGACACGAGGTAGTCAACTTGAAGAAGGCAATTATAAATTACACAAAATAAATAGTGGTACACATACTGTTACCCATACCTACGAAGATCCAATTCTTAATTTTGTGATTCATAATAACTTTGCTTATACCTATTCATACAATTACAACACGCAGAAAAGCTCTTATCCATTACTTGATTTAATCACAGACCAAACACTTACTGCTAATTTCATTACACAAGAAGAGATACAGAAGCCGTATGCCATAGCCATAAATCCTTTTAGCGATAATATCTATATTTCGGATGCAGCGAACTATCAAACCGAAGGAGATGTCTATTGTTTTGATCAGCAGGGGGAACTTCTTTATAAGATTGCTAATGTTGGACTTAATCCAAATACTCTTCTTTTTTCGGACATATCGTCTAAAGCAGATGGGGGTAATGCTGAACCAGAACCTCTAAGTAAGGCTTTTGCTTCTAAAGTGCTAGAATACCACCCTGCACCGGGACAATTTATAAACACAACGACATCCGCTTATAGAGAAGGTTTTAATTATGAGGAGGTTTTAACTTTTGCCAATGAGAAAATAAAAAAACGATCACTCTTTTCTTTAGGGAGTTACGGAGGGTATATCACCCTTGGTTTTGATGAGAGCATTCCTAATGTAAAAGATGAATATGATTTCAAGGTGTACGGAAATGCTTTTTACTCCCCTATTCAATATGAGGGTAATTTAAAGGCCGGAAGCTCTGAACCCGGCATTGTTTGGGTATCAAAAGATGAAAACGAAAACGGAATTCCCGATGATGCTTGGTATGAATTAGCGGGTAGTGAATATCATTCAGAAGAAACCATCCATAATTACGAGATTACCTATTTTAAACCTAATAACGATATGGATAACATCTTATGGGAAGATAATCAAGGAAACAAAGGAACGATTCAGGGCAATTCCATTCATACTCAATCTTATTTCCCATTATGGATTACTGAAAAACAAATAACATTCAAAGGAAGTAAATTACGGAACAACATAAAAGATATAGAAGGTAGATGGGTTAATTTTTCATTTCCTTGGGGATATGCAGATAATCATCCTAACAATTCAGATTTAAGCAACTTTAAAATTGATTGGGCCGTAAATGAAAACGGGGAGTCGGTCCATTTAGATAAAATAGATTTTGTGCGGATTTATACTGCTGTTAATCAGAATACAAATGGTATGGGAGAAGTTTCCACTGAAATAGAAACCATAGAGAACTTACATTATAACTAATTATTTAATACAATAAATTTATTCATTATGAAACAAAAAAACCTATTATTACTAGTAGTCTTATTCATTGGAATATCAACATTTACATCTTGTAGCGATGATGACGAGGATAAGAATAAAAAAATTGAAGTAATAACATTCAATTTAACGGAGAAAGAAAGCGAGTTTAAGACAGATAAAGGAGATAAATTTGGAGAAAGTTATCCTGGATATACACTTCACCAATATGCTTTTAATGATTCAAAAAACAGGGTATCCTTTTCTCATTATTACACTCCTGAAACTGGTTTTGCCGGAGGTTTTACCTATACCAACAAAACAAACACTAAAAATCCTAACTATACTAATCTTAGTGCCATAACAGCTAAGGGTAAATCTGGAAGCACCTATTTAACCGGATCAACAGGACAAGAAACAAAAATTACAATTAATAATCCGGAGTATGCATTTAAAGAAATGTGGGTTACCAATGCCGCATATGCGTATTTAGTAATTAAAGATGGGAGTGAGAGTGGTGCTTCGATTCTGGGCAAAGATTTTGTAGACGGAGACTATTTCAAATTGATTGTTACAGGTTATACTGCAAAGAAGGAAAAAATAGGTTCTATAGACTTTTATTTAGCCGATTATAGAAATGGAAAAAAAGAACTTGTAAATGAATGGAAACGTATTGATTTAGGTTCTTTTAAAGAGGCTGAATATATTGAGTTCACGATGGATGGAACTGATAAAAATGACTACGGTTTAATTACTCCACAATATTTCTGTTTGGATGCAATTACACTAATAGAGAAATAAAACTGACTAGAGATAGTAATCAAAAAAGAGAGCGAATCAACTAAAAGAATGATTCGCTCTCTTTTTTCTACATATATAGAAAATCTCTTAAATGCGAATAAAGAATATCCTG
>CAZFXK010000093.1:0-9751 GCA_964522975.1 uncultured Bacteroides sp.
TTTCAAACAAGAAATCATAGAAAAAGGACTCTATGCTCTTCGCAAAGGTTCTGCATTTTATCTGTTAAATGCAGAGAAGAAAAGACTATATAAAAAGACCTACTTATCTACACTCCAAGTCAACACAAAGTCAGGATGAATTTTATACCCAATATCAAACCGTTTTTTTTCATCTGTTTTCATCTCGTTAGCATAAAAAACACCACAATCGGAAACCTGAAAAGGTTCCACTCTCAAATGCTTCTTAAAATCCACATTTTCTTGGTTTAAGATCTTAAATAAAACCTCTTTTGCAGACCAATGAAGAAGATAGGACCACCTTAAATCTCCTTCGTATGAAGTGGAAATCTCATCCAATCGCATAAAGCGTGTTGCTAAACGGTCAATCCGATCACTATACCTTTCAATATCTATACCGACTTCATAATCAGGGCTCGCAATGACTGCAACATATTTACCACTATGTGAAATGCTAATTCGGTGTGAATCATCTATCAAAAAGGGTTTTCCGTTTGAATGATAACCAATCTCTTTTTCCTCACCCAAAATATGTTTTAATAAAACACGTGCTCCAATATATTCCAACTGCCTTTGCGTAGAGCTGAAAGAAGATATATCATATCTATATGAATTAGGAGAATGAAAGCTACCCAACAAATCGTCTAAAGATTCTTCAATTTGCCAAATACCCCATTGAAAAGTAGTCATTTTATGTAATCGAATAAGTGGCATGCTTAGTTCTCTTCTCGATCTTTGTCGTCCATTTGCGGATTAATGGTGAATTTCACTTTCAAGATGCGACGATCATCCATTTCAAGTACATCAAAACTATAATTCTCATAGCTTAAATGTTCTCCTCGAACAGGAAAGTCTCCTTTCAGTTCTAAAACTAATCCGGCTATTGTATCCACATCCCCAACAATTTCAGTAAAAGTTTCTTCAGACAGACCTGTAATTTTAAAGAAATCTGTTAATTGTGTTTTTGCTTCAAAAATCCAAGTATCATCACCCAATTCAATATAGGGTTTTTCCTCTTCATCATACTCATCATGAATTTCACCCACAATCTCTTCAATGATATCCTCCATCGTTATAATCCCTGAAGTTCCTCCAAATTCATCGACTACAACAGCTATGTGTACTCGATTAGCTTGAAAATCCCGCAAAAGATCATCAATCATTTTAGTTTCGGGTACAAAATAGGCCGGTCGAATTAAAGATTGCCAACGAAAGGTATTACCTTTATTTATATGAGGCAATAAATCTTTGATATAAAGAATTCCTTTTATATTATCCTTGGATTCGGAGTAAACAGGAATACGAGAATAAGCATTATCAACAATACATTTAAGAACATCAAGATAAGGTGTTTTTATATCTAAGTCCACCATATCCAAACGCGTAGTCATCACCTCTTTTGCCGTTTCACCCCCAAAACGGATTATACCTTCTAAGATATCACTTTCTTCTGAAAAATCAGTTTTGTCGGTAAGTTCCAATGCATGAGATAGCTCATCTACAGAAATACCTTGGCTCTTACGAACTACCTGCTTATTAAGAAGCTTGGTGGAACGCTTCAAGACTATAGCAATGGGATAGAAAAACTTCTGGAAAAAGAGTATCCCCGGTGCAGCAAATCTACAAAACCGAAGCACTTTTTGAGCAGAGTACAATTTAGGCATGATCTCCCCAAAAAGTAACAGTAAAAAAGTTAAAAAAACAGTCAAGACGATAAACTCGGCTACTTGAGAATGAAAGATGAAAACATCAAAGAAAAAGAAATTACAAAGCATAATAATGGTAACATTCACAAAATTATTAGTTACTAATATAGTAGCCAATAACATTTCTGAATCACTAAGTAAATTCTTAATTTTCTTATCTGAGGGATGACTCTCTTCCTCTATTTCACTTAAATCTGAAGGAGAGAGCGAGAAAAAGGCAATCTCCGAAGAAGAAGCAAAAGCAGATACACCTAATAAAAGTCCTGCTAGCACGATGGCAATTATTGCAGAAACAGAAGGAAGCGTAACTGAAATATTGAATATATCAGTCAGCGCAAAAGCAATAAAATAAGGATCAGGATCCAAAATCAAATTTTTAGTTAATACTCTCCAAATTGAACCTTCAACTTGGTTTTAATAATTAAAAAGGCAAATCATCTACCGAATCATCCGGAATAACATCCGAAGAGGAAGTAGTTGACGGTTTCTGTTGAGTTTTAGTTGGCTGTGAAGCCTCATAAGCTGTTCCGGAAAAACTTTTAGGGGTTAGCATTTCCATATTATCCACAAAAATTTCTGTGATATAACGTTTCACTCCGGCTTGATCATCATAAGAGCGAGTTCTTATTTTTCCTTCCACATACAATTTATCCCCCTTTTTTACGTATTTCTCAGCAACTTCTGCCAATCCACGCCAAAGGACTAAATTATGCCACTCTGTACGTTCAGGAACTTGCGTTCCATTAGCCAAAGTATATCCTCTCTCGCTGGTTGCTAAAGGTAAGTTGGCAACAGCAACTCCATTATCAAGGTAACGAACATCAGGATCTTTTCCTACATTTCCAATTAAAATTACTTTATTAACAGCCATAACCATATATGTTTTTATAATTATTGATCTCAACAATCAATAAACTAGGTCAAAAATAAATAGAAAAAATAACATAATACAAGATAACCCTATCTTTATTCAAAATATTTGTTGATAAACTCAGATATTAATCTTGATACAGGATATTTTTCCAAATCACTCTTTTTAATCTCCAGAAATGAATTTAAAGCCTCTTTCTTATAAGGAATCCTAACGTGATAAAAATTGGTATAAATGATTTGATGAGATAAAACATGCTTCACATCTTCCAGAATAAGTTTTATTTCCATCTCATCTATCCCTTGAAACCATTTAATAAACAGGTCTTCTTTGATGATTTGCTGTAAAGACTTTTTTTCACAAACCTCTATCAGAGGAAACTCATATAAATTCTTCCAGACATCTTTTTGTTCCCGCTTATTCAGTAAAACATTATCCTCTCCTACTTCAACATAGAAATAATTAAAATACCGAGACGTTACTTTGACTTTTGTCTTTTTTATCGGTAACAAATTAATTGTTCCTTCAGATAAAGCTCTGCAATGAGAAGAAAAGGGACAAATAAGACAGTCGGGAGATTTAGGAGTACAATGTAATGCTCCAAACTCCATCATTCCCTGATTATATAAATCAGGGCGCTGTTTATCTATCAATTCCTCAGACAAATCCTTAAAAAAGCGTTTGCCATTAGCTGTATCTATGGGCTCTTCAATTCCAAAGCATCGAGATAATACACGATATACATTCCCATCAATCGCCGGATAAGGCATTTTATAAGCAAAAGAACAAATTGCTGCAGCTGTATACTCTCCTACTCCTTTTAGAGCAAGTACGCCCTCATAAGTAGTAGGAAAAACACCATTCATACTTTTTGCAGCGGCATGCATGTTACGTGCCCGCGAATAATAACCTAAACCTTGCCAACATTTTAATACTTCATCTTCAGTAGCTTTTGCTAAAGCTTCAACCGTTGGGAATAGTTCAATGAAACGCAAATAGTAATCATACCCTTGTACAACTCTAGTTTGCTGCAATATTACTTCAGATACCCAAATCCGGTAAGGATCACGAATATCTCGCCAAGGTAAATCCCTTTTATTATCAATATACCAGTTTATGATTTCTTCGCTAAACCTCTTTTTCATTCACACCTTATTTTTAAGACAAAGATAAACTTTTAATACGAATGCCTAATTTAAATAAATAAAGCTTGGCATATATAATTAATGTGCCAAGCTTTATTTATTTAAGGAATGTCTACACTAACGCATTAAACTACATCCCCATCAACTTTTCAATCTCCTCAAACTCTTCACCCATATCTAAAATATAATAAACACGGTATAAGCCTTGCAACCAAAGTTGTTTATTATCAGGAGCTAATTCTCTTGCTTTCTCATAATTAGGCTTAGCTTCAAGGTAGAACTCTCTTAGAGTTTCTTGATCTTTAGCATATTGAGGATCGTTAATATCCGTTGTAGCGTTTTCGCTAAATTCCTGCCCTTTAATACTATATACTAGCCCAATATTAGAGTAAGCCTCTGCATACGTAGGATCTATCTCTACCGTTTTTTTGTAAAACTCTAGAGCCTTATCATAATCTTTCATATTATGATATAAGAAACCTTTTACATAAACATAGAAAGAATTATCAGGATGAGAAGCAATCATACCATCGGCAAAATCCATAGCCTCATCATATAACTCGTTCTTATTATAGTAATCAATTAAGTTACCAAAGAAATATTCATTATCAGGATATTTCTTAAGTCCTTCCTGCAGTGTTTCTGCCCATTTAACCGTATCACCTAAATTTTGATAAGCTAAAGCTAAAAACTCCATGGCATAGCTACCAAATTCTTTATCATCTTTAGCTAAAGGAGCAAATTCTGCCACTTTATCATATTTCTCTAACTTAGTAGCGGCCAAACTAGCAAAATAAGCCGTTTGAGAAAGTAATGTATCAGTTTCGGCTAAATTTTTACCTTCAAAGATAGGATGAAAAGTAGATTCTATATAAGTAGAGAAAAACTTGAGAGCTGGTTCGTTTTGATCATTATTGAAATAATAAATACCCCCATTAATCAAGTTTGGACGATCTACTAATAGAACAGAAGAATTCGATTTTCGGAATTTATTCTTAATCTTCCCTTTGCTGTCAGGTAATTGAGCTAAATCATCACACTTCATATAATACTCAAACATACTAAGCACACTATTGTATACTCTTGCCGTATCATATTGTTGATTTAAGTAAGCTTTTTTCATCTCTTCTTCATTGTACTTTTGTTGTACAAGACCAGCTATATCCCATGTCTCGGGATTATCTTTTGTTTCCGGGTTTTGAAGTGCGTCTTTAATAAGTTGTTCAGCTTTATTAAAGTCACCGGCACTATTTGCAATCTTCTTTGCCTCGCGTACATTTTCTTTTTGTGCAAAAGAGAAACTCGCTACAAGTAATAGTGCCATTGTAATTAAAATTTTTCTCATAACTTTTCGACTTTGTGTATATAATTTAAATTAAAATTAAAATAACTATTTAATAAAAGGAGTTTATTCGTCTTCTTTTTTCTCAGAATTGAAATCATCTGCATCCGGATTCTCTAATTCATTCTCCGCATCTTCATCCAAGATAACACCTTCACTCTCTAACTTTTCTGAGGTTACCTTGCACACAGATCCAATTTGGTCATTATGTCTTTCCAAGTCAATTAAACGAACACCTTGTGTTGCACGTCCCATAATACGTACAATCTCTACATTTAAGCGGATCGTAATACCCGATTTATTTATGATCATTAAATCATGGTCATCAGTCACTGATTTTATAGCCACTAACTTACCCGTTTTTTCTGTAAGGTTCATTGTTATTACACCCTTACCGCCACGGTTCGTCTTTCTATAATCTTCAATGTTGGTACGTTTTCCATACCCATTTTCAGAAACCACCATAATGGATTCCTTCTTAATGTCTTTTACACATACCATTCCAATGACTTCGTCATTACCATCGGCATCAAGACGCATACCAATTACACCGGTTGCAGTACGCCCCATGGGACGGACTGTACTTTCGTGGAAACGAATGGCTCTACCGTTACGGTTTGCTATTATGATTTCATTGTTTCCATTTGTCATACGCACTTCAATTACCCGGTCATCATCACGAACATTTATGGCATTTACGCCATTAACACGTGGACGCGAGTATTGTTCTAAAACCGTTTTCTTTATAATACCTTGTTTTGTACAGAATATTACATAATGACTATTAATGAATTCTTGATCTGCTAAATCTTTTACTCGCAAGTAAGCAGTTACAGCATCGTCTGAATCAATATTTAAAAGATTTTGAATGGCTCTACCTTTTGATGTCTTCGAGCCCTCTGGTATTTCATAGACTTTTAACCAATAACATCTACCTTTTTGAGTAAAGAACATCATTGTGTTATGCATTGTGGCAGGATAGATGTGCTCAACAAAGTCTTCATCTCTAATATCACTACCTCTTGATCCAACTCCTCCTCTGTTTTGCGAGTGGAAATCAACCAATGGCGTACGTTTAATATAACCCATATGTGAAATGGTAATAATCATTTCATCATCTGAATAAAAGTCTTCCGGATTAAATTCTTCAGAAGAATAAATTATCTCCGAACGACGCTCATCACCATATTTATCTCTTATGGCAACTAATTCATCTTTTATGACTCCACGACAAACCTCTTCATTAGAAAGAATCTCTTCATAATAAGCAATTTGTTTCATGATGCCATCATACTCGCCATGAAGTTGATCTTGCATTAATCCGGTTAACTGACGTAAACGCATTTCAACAATGGCACGAGCTTGTATCTCAGTCAATTCAAACCGAGTCATTAAATTCTCTATTGCTTCATTAGGCGTTTTAGCCGCACGAATTATTTTAATGACTTCATCAATGTTATCAGAAGCTATGATAAGACCTTCTAATATATGTGCACGCTCTTTAGCTTTTCGTAAATCAAATTCCGTTCTGCGAGTCACTACTTCACGACGGTGCTCCACAAAGTTCATTATTAAATCGAGTAGATTCAATGTCTGTGGACGGCCATTGACCAAAGCAACATTATTTACACTAAAAGAAGATTGTAATGCTGTCATTTTGTAGAGTTTATTCAACACCACATTAGCATTGGAATCTCTCCTGATATCAATAACAATACGCATTCCTTCACGGTCGGACTCATCGTTAATGTTAGTTATACCCACTAATTTCTTTTCATTGACTAAATCAGCGATATGCTTAATAAGATCTGACTTATTTACATTATAAGGTATTTCATAAACTACGATACGTTCGTGATTATTATCTGTTTCAATTTCAGCACGAGCACGCATTAACACCCTACCTCTACCGGTACGAAAGGCTTCCTGAACTCCACTTATTCCATAAATAAAAGCACCGGTTGGAAAATCCGGAGCTTTAACATATTTCATTAATCCTTCAACATCAATAGAATCATCTTCCAGATAAGCAATACAAGCATTAATAACCTCAGTCAGGTTATGAGGTGCCATATTAGTAGCCATACCTACGGCAATTCCGGAAGCTCCATTTACTAATAAATTAGGAATCCTTGTAGGTAAAACAGTAGGTTCTTTTAAAGTATTATCAAAGTTAGGGGCAAAATCAACCGTTTCCTTATAAAGGTCTTGCATCATCTCCTCACCCATTTTATTGAGTCGGGCCTCGGTATAACGCATAGCCGCAGGGCTGTCACCATCTACAGAACCAAAGTTTCCTTGACCATCGACTAAAGGATAACGCATAGACCAATCTTGAGCCATACGCACCATGGCAAAATAAACAGAAGAGTCACCGTGAGGGTGATATTTACCCATCACATCTCCTACAACTCTGGCTGATTTTTTATAGGGTTTATCTGAAGTATTTCCCAGTTCAATCATTCCGTATAAAATTCTACGGTGAACCGGTTTAAATCCATCTCTAACATCCGGAAGCGCACGAGATACAATAACAGACATTGAATAATCAATGTATGATGATTTCATTTCGTCCTCGATGTTAATTCTTATAATTCTATCTTGTTCAATCATTTATAGATTAATTAATTTAAATTTTTCTATGTTCATTTCAGCAAGCTAAATTACGACATTCTTACGACATACAAAAGTTTTAATTGAGAAACCTTAACGTTTTTAGGCTGTTATAACAGGCATTAACAATGTAATTCATATTATGCCATACAGCTTATTGGTAGTAGTTTTTTAGAGATGTTCAAACCTAAATTAGCTCAATAATTTTTATCAATTTATACTCTTTAATCTGCACTGTTTTTTAAAGCTTACACCAATCATAAACTCTGAAAAAAATTATTTTCCTTCAACTAATTTTTGCATCTCTTTCTGTATGTCATCCGGAATGATATCGGTAAGTTTTTGTACATTATAATCGTACTTCATTATTTTTTTCGGAGCACCGGCATATTCAAATTGGTTTTCTTTGTACTGGCTCAACTCAAATTCTACCAGTAAACTCTTTGAGTTTTCAATAAAGCTGTAACCCGTAACTTGATTTTCTTCATTGCCAATCACTCTTATATCTCCTGCATTTAACGAATAAACGTTCAGGTTTCTCAAATCGGATAAATCAATCACTCCATCCGTATTGGTATCCTTTAATGCTGTATAAAAAATTAAAAGAATATCATCTAAAAAATAATACGCTTCTACGTTTCCAATGATAATCCTTTCATTAAACAAAGATAAAACCCGATCTTCAATAGGGTTATATACAATTAGATTGGCATATTCCCCATTAAATTGCTTATGGCTATAATACCCCTTCTTCTTCATTCTTATTAAACTTGACGAAGCATCCATTAAACCTAAAAGCTCTTCGTTTATGGCAACTTCTTCCGGTTTCTTTAGTGTCTTTATTGATACCGGAATGATATAGGTAGACTTTAAGGTATCTATTAGCCAAGGCATTTCATAAGAGATGACTTGCTTTCTTAGATTTTCCTCATTTAAGAGATTAACATTATCTTCAGCTATTAATCCTTGTGGTTTAGTTCTATAATTTCGGCTTGGCAGTAGATCTATAACTATCGCAATGATGCATCCCAATAAAAATATAACACCCAAGGTGAAAAATACAGCCAACATCTTTTGATTGTAATTTTTAATCTTTTCTATATTCATTCCTTTTTTATTTTAGTTTTATACAACACATAGAAAAAAGCTCAAGAACATTTCTCATTCTTTGTTTTATTTCATCATTAGTTTTTGTATCCTTTCCACCATACACTGATTGGCTTTTTCAAAAAGCTCATTAACCTTCATATCTTGGGTCCTAATTTCTTCCAATTGAATAGAAATAAGCTGATTCCCGGCGAGAGATTCCAACTCTGAAAAAGCTCGTAAAGCATTAGAAAATCTTCGTTTTCCCTCAAATCGGAAAGGTATAGTAACCAGTATGAAAACTCCTTCTTTTGTTCAATCAACAACTTCGTCAAGTTCACAGCAAGGCCTGCTCCGGTTCTTCCACCTAAACCACATACTAAAAAATAGCAAATATTAGGTTCTATCACCTGCTTAAACTCATCAAGGTATGTTTTGAATAATTCATCCATAACCTTATAATCGGTAGATTCTACCCCCACCATACTTTTTCGTAGTACAAATTTATCTTTTATGTTCAGATATCCGGATTGAATCGGATCTGTACCAAAATGCTCCAGACATCCGGCATCGACTCCTTTCAACAAAAGAGTGTTGCAGATTTGCCCTCCTGCATATCCTAAAGTGATTATTCTATATTTTTTCATTTTACCATAGATACGGAATCATACTCAAATTTTAATAAATTCCTTAGCGGCTTGAATCAATTGTTTGCCTCTTTCTTGCAAAGACTCACAATGAAGAGGTAGGGTGTTTATTCCATCTTCTGCATTATTCCAAGCCGGTATGAATAATCCCATAACATCTATTTAATTGTGGAAATTCAATCTTACATTTTAATAAATGCATTCTTGGGTTTCTGATTTTTAAACATAGTCAAATTTTTTCATATTTTTTATTTTTAGAACCTTCATTTTTAAGAGAATATCAAGAATTGCACTAAGGATAACTCTTCTTTTAACAGTCTAAC
>CAZFXK010000094.1:0-9487 GCA_964522975.1 uncultured Bacteroides sp.
TAGAATTTGATATGAATATAGCGAATAATCACTGCTTATAAAGTAAATCTTGCCATCGTAATAGCTATAATTCCCATTATATAATCCTTTTTTACAGAGTACTGTTTGCTTTTTTGTTTTCAAATTTATTTTTTCTATCTGGTTTGCATAAAATAAAAATAAATTTTCATCAAACACGCAAAACCTAAACGGGGTTGGTGTGTTGTAAAGGCTCTCAAAATCGGGCTGTATGCTGTTAGCGGCTCCTAAAAATATTTCCGTCCGCATTTTATGATATGTTTTTTTAAATACGCTTTTTTCCGCAAAGGTTTGATAATCTCTCCGTATAATTTCAAACGAACTGAAATCCTCTCTTATCAAGTAATATAAACAATTTTGCCCGGCAAAAACATAGCCAACAGGGTCGAAGTTTTCATTATACTTAAAAAATGGGTCCCTTATAAAATCATACTCCTTATTTGTTGAAACATTTAGCATTTTTACAGGATTTTTTGTTTTGTCATATATAAAATCCTCGCCATATGTAATCCAATCCAAGGGCAAGCCGTTACACAGATAAGACGAAGAGGCGAGGGCCTTCTTTGGGGAAGAAGAAAATGAAGCAAATAGAAATATAAGCACTATACAGCTTACGATACGAACAAATGCCTTGCTTTTCATTTCAAGACCCTCCCTTTCTTTATTTTGTTGTTCCAAAGGCGTGCCGATAAGGCAAAGAGTATGATAAAAATAACAATACCCATGACGCAAGAAAAAAGCAAATTATTTAACGGTATCGGGACAAGCTCTGTCAGTTGTTCTTCTAAATTCGCTTTTTCTATTCCTCTAAAATAATATTCGCTTAAAAACAATCCTAAATAAGGCACATATTTTAATAAGAGGTTAAGATTAAAAAGGAAATAGGGGACGATAGTGATAACTATACTTACAAAAAACACAGAAATGCTTTTCTTTAGTAATGTACAAAGACAAGCAGAGATTAACCCTACCAAGCATAACGCAAATAATTTTAAGAGCCAAATTGTAACATACCCTTGCAATATCGTTATTTTATACGGACAGGCTGAAAAATAGCTTAAGCTTTGTATGGGGTATCCTGATGAATACAGACCGAATTTAATATGTGACGATACAAGGGGAACAAAAGAGGCAAAAAAACCAAATGCGATAATGACGAGAAAGAGCAAAAGGAGCTTTGATAATACCGTATTGCCTTTACCGTTTTTTGCGCAAGCTATTATGGAGTACATATCCGAGTCATATTCCGTGCAAAATATATACACCGCAACGCAAATAACACAAAGGATAAGAAAAAGGTCCAAGCCGCCGCTTTGCATTGCCGTGTACCAGCCGTTTCCATCCATTATGTAGCGTAATTGCGGCGCTTCCTTTGCGTAGAGATACTGATTTTGTATTTGTGCCAGCGCCATTTTTTCTTCAAAAAGCTCATCATACAGGTGAAGCTCATAGTCGTACTCTTCAGCGGTAATAGCCCCTGCGTATAGTTTTTTAAATAAGCTTTGCGACTTTTCCTCTAACGCTGCTATGCGTTGTTCTTCCTTTATCAGGATTTGGGCTTTTTCGTCGTCTATTTCGCCCCCGAAAACGACTATATATTTCTGATACTGCTTTTGATATTGATAGGCTTGAAAGTTATAAGCCTTGTTTTGAAAATTGGAAACGCAAATCTGTCCAATAATCAAAACAATTATTATTAGATATCCTTTATTATATAAGAGAAACTTTTTTGCTTCTTCAAAAAACATTTTCATAGCATATTCCCCAATACTGCGACGATAAGGCAAAATTCTTATCGGTGAAACCTTCTTTTGCCTCTTAATGTAATGGCGGTTAAAAACAAGCTAAACATAAGCACTAATGTGACAAGAAAAAATAATGCATTTACGGGATATCCAAACAAATTTACTTGATTGAAATGATTAATAGAGGTGCGGTTAATAAATATGGAAAGGGGGTTTATGTTATTAAATATACTTTTATTGAAAAAATCGTTTCCTATTATACTTAATAAAACAGCCCCTCCGCCAAGCAAGAATACGGATAATACGCGGGAAGAGAGAGATGAGAAAAGCAAAAATAACAGGCAAAAAAAGACAGAGCCGATTATATTAAGCATTGCCGATAATAGTATGTATCGGTTTATGGTGATGTTGAAAGGTGTGTACATAAAGGACTCTATACTATAAAGTGGGTTCGTTCCGCCTTCAAAATGAAATAAAATATCAAAAACGATATAATCTAAAAAGCAGAATAAAACGGGTATAACAACGGCTATGAGTGAACAGACCGCTAATTTTACGTTTGCCGAACTGGCTTTCCCTTTTGGAGAGGAGGAGATTAATAAATCCATTTTTATTTCAGCCTCTTCAGAAAATACCGGCGACATAATAAGCAATAGCAAAAGCAATATTAATAAAGCGGAAAAATCATAATTCAAATAATTCTCAAAACCGACTGTATCGTAAAATTCAGATATTTTTCTATCTCGATATGTATCTGATATTTTTTCGGATTTTTTCGTTTCATATGAGTTAGACGGGAATAACGAAATGTTTCCCGAAGCTTTAGTTCTCACGCTTTCCATATTATCCGTGTAATGATATGCGTAATCCAAAGAGTGATAAAGCTCGTTAAAAATCAGTCTGTCTCCGAACTGATAGCCGGAATATGTATCCTCACTGTACTCGGTGCAAAAGGAGCCGTCGCTGATAAGCTTGTCTAATTCTCTTTTGTTTTTAATAACGAATGAGAGGTTTTCGTTAGTTATAGTGCCTTTTATTTGATTTATGACAATCTGCCTGCCTTTATAAAGCGAGTCTCCCACTACAACTTGATTGTATATAAGCCCTATTTTAGCAATATCAAGTACTATAAACAGCGCAATAGAGGCTAATACTATTTTTCTCGAAACGATTTTTTTGAATTCAAAGTAAAACATATTCATTGTTATGCGTCACCTTCTCCGAAACAATCCAGATAGACATCATTAAGCGTGGGCGATGCATATACGGCATTTTCACAGGGCTTGCCGTCGCTTATAAGGCGCAGCTGATAACCTCCGTTTTGGTAAGAGGCGCTGCTCACGCTATATTCGTACATATACTTGTCTAATTCATCCTCCGGTATAAACGCACTCCAGGTTTTTAGCTTTATGCCGTCTAACAATGCTGCGGGTTTTTGCATAGATACAAGCTTTCCTTGCTTTAACAGGATGATAAAATCGGCAAGGTTCTCAATATCAGAAACGATGTGCGTCGCAAAAATAATGATTCTGTCCCTTGAAAGCTTTGATAGAATATTTCTAAACCTCATTCGTTCCTTAGGGTCCAAGCCGGAGGTCGGCTCGTCTAAAACTAACAGCTCGGGATTGTTAATTAAAGCTTGCGCAATTCCTATTCGCTGGCGCATACCTCCCGAAAAGGCGCCTATCTTCTTATTTTTTTCTTCTATCAGGTTTACAGACTCTAATAATTCGTCAACAATCCGATTTACCTCTTTTTTGGGTATATCTTTTAATATGCACATATACCTCAAAAACTCCTGCGCCGTAAAGCTTTTGTAAAAAGACGGGTTTTGAGGCAGGTATCCGATTTTACTTAGATATTCCTGCTGACAGTCGGAAATCGGCTTTTCATTATAGAGAATTTCGCCCCCAGTAGGGCTTAGAAGTCCAACTAAAATGTTTATCATAGTGGTTTTACCCGCCCCGTTGGGACCTATTAAAGCGTATATGCCATGATTTAATTCTAAATTAAGGTCGTCCAAAGCGAGATTAGAGCCGTACCGCTTCGTCAGGCTATGTATTGTCAGCCGCATTAGCGCGCCCCCTTACTTATCGGTATACTTAATTATTTTAATCGTATATGAACTAAGCTTTGTATCGAAGTAAAACAGAAAAAGCTGTTTTGTACGCGCGTCTAATTCTATTTTAACGCCCGACATATCCGTATAAAGCTGCTCAGTGGAGCATTGATATTCGGCAGAGCTGTATATTTCGCCGTCCTTATAAATTGTGAAAGATAAGCTGCGGCTGCTGTCGTCCTTATGCATACCCACAAGATAGTCGGGGTTTGTCCCTAAATACGCAGACTCACACTCATCGGGAAATCTCATAACTATTTCCTTTTTTTCTTTCGTTTTCAAATCCAATAGCTTGACCTTCCCTTTTCTAACGGAATTGCGTTCTCCCGTTTTGTCCTGAATTAGCATTATATCGCCGACATTAGTCATAAATGTTTTATCGTCGGGTATTATTGTTTTTTTGTTGTCATTAAGAGTGATGTATCCGTAGCAATCAATGCTTTCTGTTTTTCCGCTCGGAATTGTTACTCCGTCAAAGCCCAAATAATCATTGCTTAACGAGAAAAATAGTTCGGTTATCGCTAATTCGGCGCCTATTTCGCAAATCCGTTCCTCCTCGCTTTTGTCCAAGTTGGAAACATATAAAAACTCCCCCTGATTATCTGGATTTTTTATATAAGCGGCTTTACTTAAATCATTCGATATCCAAAAGAAAGGTTTCCCGAGTGACGCCGTGTTTTCGGGAAGGGAGGTTTCCTTTACTAAATTACACGATAAGTCAAATATATATACTGTGCCGTAAGATACAAAGTAGAAATTGTCCGTCAATACTATGATACCGCCTGCGCCTCTTCTGTCAAACTGAAAAGCCTCTGAGGCGGTAACGGTTTTTTTACTGCTAATATCATATGTTTCAAACTGACAGGAGCCGCTATTATAATAACATAACAGTAACAGACCGTTCGGTAATAAAGTAAAATCAAAAAGCTCAAAGCCCTCTCTTTGAATTAAATCATTTAATTCAATCCCTTTACCGCCGCTGTTTTGTGAGGGGTTCGGCAATGATGTGCTATTTTCTGTATACCTTTCACAGCCCGTGAAAGCTATACCGCTAAGTATCAGAAAAAACGCCGTCGTAAAAGCAAAAACTTTTTTAATCATACTTGCTCTTTTCTACTCCGTAACAATATATACAGATGGAGATTTTTCTAAAAAATTGTTGAAATCCAAAGGGACCGCAACTGCGTACAGGTTTTTTATTTTTAGCGTGTCAAAATCCGCTGAAAAAGGTATAACGGCATAAGCGTCCTTTTTCACGGCAATATCAATGTAATTATATCCGCCTATAGGGATTTGCAAAAAATCTCCGTATAATGAAACACGGTATTTCCCGGTATTATTTCCGTAAACATAGATATTAAGCTCAGTAGGCTCTCCCTTTTTTACTTTTAATTTGCCGCCTAAAACTCTATCGTTTTCGCGGACTTCTGTTATACAAGTATCATCGAGCATATTTCTTTTATTGCCGTCGCTATTTGTCCTCGTAAAGTTTTCTTTGTCCGTGTTTGAAAATTCTTTTATGTCATACGAACCGGATGATTTAAGGTTAACGGCAGGGCTTTTGGCGTTCATTTTCAATGTCCAAGGCAAGGATTGTGATATTTTATGGTTACTTCCGAATGTGTTTGCGCCAACAGAATCTGACAGCTCAATAACCCTTGCGTTATATATATTAGCAAAAACAATTCTCAAATTCTCCCCCGCCGCCCCGCATACCGGAGTAAACTCAAATTGAAAGCGTTTTGTATCGTCCGAACCAAGCTCTACCGTATGCATTACGGTTTCCTGACTCGGCTTTACTGTATACGGCTGCAAAAAGCCGTTTACATAAATCATAAGCCCCATAACGCATGGATCTCCACACGAAAACTCATATTCCAATAAAATAGGCGCACCGTCATATTCTATAATCATATTGTCAGAATTTGAATTGACGATACCGGAACTAATGAACTTTCCTTTCCCAAAGGCATGTGTATCCTCTGTCCCGTCGATAAATTTAAAAGGGTCCTCTGACGACAGGTTAGTTGAATTTTCATTGTCGCGCTGCCGTTCGTTTTTTCCGCCATTTAATATGAAAACAAAAACCGCTATAACTATAACTAAAACTGCCGATAACAAAGCAATAATATTTTTGTTCATACACACACTTCCAAATATAAATTTTTCAATATGTATATGCTCGCAATACATATTACGAGCATATACAGCCTATTAGCTAATTTAAACATTTAATTTATCTTTTGTAAAGCAAGAGTCATATTATTAAAAGCCATATATTTCAGTGTAGACGGCGGCAGACCCGCTTCTTCTGGCTTCGCTTGTTCCAAAACTGCTGATTAGTCTATTATTTGTAATATCACTATGACTTTCCCAATAGTAGCTGGTTTCCATTTTATTTATAACGGTTGGAGCCACATCATAAGTTCTGTATACACCTGTATCATAATCATGAATATCTACCCTTGCATACAATTTTGTGTCAATTGAAGTAGGCGACAATTTTGAAATCTTCGTTCCGAAGGTAATAGTTTTTCGCCCGGCAATTTTTCCTGCATAGTATTCATATCCGGTCAAGACGCCAAATTCAGAATGTGATTTTGTTTTCGTATCTGATGTTTTTGCTGCAAAAACAGTTGCCGTAAAAGATATCGTTAAAACGAGGGTTAATGTTATTATTAGAAGTTTTTTTGATATTTTCTTCATTTTATTCTCCTCTTTCATAATTAATTAATATTTTACTTCTTGGCTATAACCTGTAATTGTTTCGCTTTTGTTTCCGCTGTAAGCTACATAAACAGCTCGGACACGGTATGTACCCTTCGTAACTGAATAGTTTTTAGAAAGTGTTCCGTGATAGCTGTCAAACGAACCGGTGCAGCTTGCCTCTGTACTCCACCACCACAGTGTCTTCTTTTCAAAATACATTGTGATAGTAACTTTTGTTGTAGTACCCGAGCAGCCTGTAAGAGTACCGCGGCATAGTGCCTGTCCGTTAGATATTGACATGGAAGTGTCGTTTTTAACAACATAGTTATAATATGGTTGAATATTGGACATTGAATTCATATCAATATCATCTTGAGCATTAGCAATAAATCCAAAAGATAATAGAGCTGTTATGGACAAACATATGCACAAAAGTTTCTTGAACATTGGAATCTCCCTCTTTCAACTAAATTCAGAAAGCGTTTTATTGCCCTCTGATATCTATAACCATAAATAAACATAATTTGTGACATATTTTTTAAAAGATTAATTAATTTTTTTTATGGATTCAGCAACCCGAATTATTTCCTCTTTTGAAAGGGTACCCGATATGAAAAATGAGTATTGCCCATCGCTAAAAAGAATATTACATATAGACTTCTTCCCGAAATATACTCCCTCAAGACCATTTATGTATATTTTTTCAACGACAGCGTTTTCAGTATCAATATTAGTCTGCGTATTTGTAAGCTCATACTGTTCAAATAAAAATGAATTCCCGTTGTTGTCTGTGTACTCGCAAAAATAAGACAGGGGTGACACTTCCCCATAGTTTTTTGCGTACCCATTAGGTATATATGCCGGCTCATAGAAATCCGTCATAATATGGCTGTCGCCACTTGGAGTTTTTGGCTCGTTAAAAATAATGGTGGAGAATTTCTTATAGGTTTTAACCGCAAAGCTAACGAAAGGCTCTCTTAATGCCTCTGTGCTAAACACAGTGGCTATCATTATAATAAATAGGGCGGCAACGAAACAAGCAACCCTTTTGCCTATTGTATTTATAAAAATATAATACGGTTTTTTCTCTAATTTAATCAGCTTGTTAATCTTTTCTTCTGTTCGCTCGTTAGGGTGAAACATTTTATTGCAATATAAAACAGAAGGATAAGTTCTTTTAATTCTTTTTATTTGATATTTTAAGAGGGCTTCGCTCAAAATATCTTTTGAAACGGGTAAGGTGCCTTGCATTTAACTTTACTCCTTATTAAGCAATTCGGTTAATTTTATTTTAGCTCGCTCCAACCGTTTTCTTGCGGCGGAATTCGATATTTCTAAGATTTCGGCGATCTCTTTATCTGATAGGTCATTTACAAATTTTAGTGTTAAAACATCTTTATAGATTTTCGGCAACAGTTCAATTTTCTTATATACATATTCTACGGTTGATTTGGAAGAGATTTCATCTTCAAAATCTTTATTGTCAGGAATATCATATTCCAATTCATCATAAGAAGTTGAGTCTTGCCTTTTTCTCTTGTTGTACATATTTTTTGATACACTCTCTATAACTAAAACCATATAAGCCTTTGTTTTGTGACAGGGATTTTCATCTAATTTATCTAAATGACGAACGATTTTTAAAAACGCGTTATGTAAAGCGTCGTTTGAAAGGTCATAATCGTTTAGAATATCAAAGGCTATTTTTAGCATAAGACCGTTATATGTATGGTATAAAATTTCCATTTTACTTTTTTCTTCTTCTGTATCAAGCAAGCTTAAATAAAAACTCAGCACAACACTTCTCCTTGTATCTGTATAATTATGCTCCGATTCGCAAATATTCCACATTATGCCACCACCTCACTATATCATAAAAATATATATATTGCTACTGTCTTTATGATATCTTAATATTAAATTAACAAAAGGAGATTTTTTATGACTAATAAAAATGCTAATTATGTGTGCGGCAGTTATATGCCAGGCAGAAATATAAGCAAAGAAGATATAGAAAAAATTGATTTTAAGGTAATAACTCATGTTTTTCTTGCCTTTTCTTTGCTTGAAATAGATGAAAACGGTAACTATGTTCCAGTAATAAGCGAGCCACTCAAAAAAGGTATAGCCTTAGTCTTAAACCACATAAAGGAAATAGGGGCAGACACGAAAGTATTAGTTTCTATTGGCGGCTATGGTGCAGGCGGCTTTTGCGAAACGGCGTCTGCAAAGGAGTCCCGAAAGGCTTTTGCGAAAAAGTGCGCCGAAATTCTTGATGAGCATAAAATAGACGGCATTGATATGGACTGGGAATACCCCACAATAGCATATGAAGACGAGGGTGTAAACGCCTGTGAAAACTGCAATAAGGACTTTATATTACTTATGGAGGAAATAAAAGATGCTATTGGCGAAAGTCTTTTAACTGCCGCCGTAGGCTCTGACCATTGGTATAAATTTGACCTTAAAAGGCTTAATAAGTCTGTGGACTATATAAATGTAATGACTTATGATATGAATCAAACGGCTCACAGCAGTATGGAGCTTACAAAATCCGCCGTAGAGGGCTGGGGTAATGGCATTGACCGCAACAAAGTTGTACTCGGCGTGCCGTTTTACGCAAGGTGTACTAATGAAAAGTACGAGTGGAAAGGCTACAGCGAGCTTATGGGGCTTGTAGAAAACAAAACGGCGGAAATGCTTTATACTGCTGACAGAAGTTATATTGAGTATGACGGCTCTAATAACGACATTACCTCAAATGAAAAGATTATGAGTAAGGTTAAAGAGTTTTCCGAAAACTCAAAGGAAAAGGACGCAAACAGCGCAATATCTCAATACTGGATTTTAGCAGATAATACAAAAAGAGAGAGCTACATAAACGGAGAAAACACAG
>CAZFXK010000095.1:0-9362 GCA_964522975.1 uncultured Bacteroides sp.
TAACCCATGTTTTATAGCCACAATAGTTTACGCCTTGATGTCCAGGAAAGATTTGTTGGCTAAAAACATCATACGTAAATTCTGGTGTAAACTTTGCTTTATATCATTTCCCAGGGCAAATTTTTCACTACGAGGAAACTGTTTTATAAGTTGATAAGTATAGTCTAGTGACATACTCCCACCACTTATAGAAGTGGGGGCTTCTCGTTCGAGTAGCCTAGTGGCTACAGCCTAAGCGAGCTATCCCCGTGTGCCCCACGGTTCTTTTTATCCCACCACCTACGCTACGCTTAGAGGATGGGGGAATTCTTGCTAAGACGAAGTTAAATCAAGCTGTTTCTGTATTATGATAAGGTCGTGTTTATTCATCAGGCTTCCTTCCTCAACCTGAACTTGTTGTTTTTCTGCGGCAAATCAACATGGGTTCCTATTTCATTAACTATTATTTGCCAGGGGCTTTTTTTGTCTTTCACTCTAGGAATTTCCCCTTGATGAGATAAGTTAGCATAAGCCTCCCAGTCGTTAGGAATAGTAGTTAATATACTTGCATTTCCCCTTATACCTTGATTAAACAGCCTTATCATTTCCCTAGTAGGGCGTAGTCTTCTGCTATAGCGATTTACAACTATTCGCACTTTATTTGGGTCAATGCCTGTATTTAGTAAAAATGAGCCATAATCGAACACATCTTGGTCACTAAATGTAGTTTGGTCTATAGTTACTAAAATTAAATCTGCTTCTTGCAGGACAACCGGCACATGATGACAATTAATATCACTAGGGGTATCTACTATTACTATAGGATTCGTTTCCCTCAATGTGTATAAAGTAAACCTAACTTCATCGGCACTAGGAAATTCTAAAGGAACTTTTTCCCCTACCGCAGGTAGTAAGTAAATATTATCTTTCACCATAGTTATTGAACGCTTTATTTCATTGGCATTAAAGTTATCCCTATCTATTCTCTGGAAATCAGGTACTTTGAAAAAGGCGGTTAAGTCCTGCCTTGAGTAGTCGTAATCTACCGCAGTTACTGCAAGACCATTTCTTGCAAGTGCTAAAGTAGTTCCTGCGGCTACACTAGTTTTACCTATTCCACCCTTAGCACCGGTACTAGCGATTATAAATCCTTGTTTTCTGCTATTTATGCCGACTTCTTCTTTTTTAAGGGAATTAAGGAACAACTCCTTATCATTTTCCTTTATATCTTCTTTAGCAGTTTCAACTATAGGTTCGTTTTCTCCACCTTTCACTTCCCCAATAGTATAATTTATGGCTAAATCTAAGGTGTAAGGAAGGGTTCCGGGCAATTCCCCAGTTACTATGTTTTTGAGTCCCATACTTTTGGCCAGCCTTATATAATTTTTGCTTTGCTCGCTGTTTTCTTCTATCAAAAGGACTATATGGGTTGAAGGAAAGTTGTTTTTTACATATTTTAATATTTCATTGGGCTTTCCACCCCGTAATTTTATTGATAAGACTAATACATCTGGGTTACTTACCCCATTTAGCAAATCACTATGATTCACGGGGAAGAAATCCCATTCTTCTTCATTCCTAAATCCTATTTCCCTTAAACCATTTATTATTATTTCGTCCTTGCCTTCTTCTACAGCTAGAACTACGGTTTTTCTGTCCAGCAATTCTATTACCTCCTCACTAAATAAATCTGCTTTTTAGCAGCATAACTTACTACTTCTGCTACCTTGTCGTCTGGAACTTCTACTTCCACCATCGTTGGTACTCGATTTTCATTTAGGCTTTTGGTATCTGTGGTCGGGGCAATTATTCTACCACCTTGGTCGTAACTGGCCACTACATAAGCATCTTCCACTAATGCTCTAGCTACGGCTAGGAAATTGCCTTCAGCGGAGAGGACTGGATAAATATCTACCCTATCTCCTGCTACTGCTTGGTCACTAGATGGCTGGGTAACTGCCAATCCCACTTTTTTATATCCGCTTCCACTACTAGTAGTCTTCTTGCTAATTTGATTACTATATATAGGATTACCTTCCAGTGCATGGCTAGTTAATGTTTTACCTTCAATTTTGCTTATATCAGTAAGCATTTTTAGTTTCTTGGCCACTGCTTCTTGTACCTTAATTTTTTTAAACATTTCAGGATGCACGGTAGTTCCCATAGGGATAAATTCTGTAGCGACATATATATCAATATCCTTTGATATTTCCTTGTATTTTTTATTAGCATTATTAGTAATTAGTACTGTCATTAAGGCAGCTACTAATAGGCAAATTACTATTACAATAATTTTCTTACGCATCTAATCCTCCTTTATTATTACTGCACCATAAGACAGCTTTTTTGATTTTCTTTTTCGGTAAACAAAAGGTGGCCTAGGTAAAAACACCCCTTTTTTTAAGAAGCCCCCATTTTCACTTATTAATCTTTTTACTGGCATAGGTATGCCGACATGAGTTTCAAATAAGTACAGAGCTGGTTTTTTAGATATTTCTTCAATATCCGCAACTATGTTATTCCTTTGTTCCCTTATAGGTCTTTGGTCAAAGATTATGTGTATTTCGTATGCCTTTTCCCATTCGCCCGTTAGCTTGCCTCTTATCAAGAGCTGGGCTAAAACTGAATTAATTGGGACTAATACTACTTGGCGATATTTAATTGTTTTTTTCTTTTGGTCGTAAAAGTAGAATTTAGCTAAGAGTAGGGTACAAAATATTAAGGGATATAGCATATCAGATACAAACATACCTATAATAGTGAATAGAAAAAACAACCACAATACTATATCCCTGCCTTTAGTACCCATCATGGTGAAACATGAAGTCCTGGCACACAGGTGCTAACTGCGGAAGCAGGGGCTTTTATAGGTAAGGTTAATGGAGCACTTAAACTGCCTACTGTTATAGTTGGTTTGTAGTCATACTGCAACTCTACCTTTACTGTTTGTCCATAAGTTTTTAAATTATTAGGATTGTTCGAGTTAGTAATAACACTAACCTCACTACGTTTTACCTTAGAGCGATCACAAAATTCCTTTAGTGAATCTTCACAAGTACTATTGTAATAGCCATATCTAGCCATAGTGTTGGCCAGAATTTGGCTTTGGGTTAAGAACTGATATTGCTTTACTGCACCACTTACCACTACTAGTCCACTTACAGTAAAAAATATAAAAAGAATCATGGTAAAAACAAACATTACGGGCTTATCTAACATATAGTATCACCTAATTAATGCCGAACTGATTAGTAACCCATTGCCATACTGTTTCCCATAGTTGTTCAGCAGTACCTGGGGCAATGGCTCTTACGGCTAGTACAATCGCTACTACTATTACTAATGCACCAATAACCCATCCTGCAGCAGCTAAATCACCTTTACAGTCAAGCATAAAAACCTTTGCTTTGTTAGTTATTTTTTTTAACAATACACTTACCTCCTTAAATTCCGAAATTACCTAATACAAAATCTACTATCCGCATAATTAATGAATAGACTAAATCTGGGGCAAAAATAAGCAAGAATAAGCAAATGATTACTATTACGACTATTAGTCCTATCGTCCATACTGTGGACTTAACCCCTCCCTTAATGTCTTTATAAAATTTTTGTAGCAAAGGCTACACCCCCTAAAATAAAATAACTAAATAGAATAAATGGGGCTAAAGGGATAAAAGTATTTCTAACCCCTTGGAACCTCTTATAAATAACAAATAGTGCTAAAATAATTAGCACTATAAATAAAAATACTAGGATACCTATGCCAAAACAAAAACCTAAAGCTAATAAAAGTTTTACATCCCCTCCACCCATTTGTTTTAATAAATACGGTATAAATAAAATTAACATAAGCTCTAAACCTATAAGACCCATTTGCCAAGTTCCATTTACTAAGTGTCTATATATAGCTATTAAAAATATTATTACCGCTATATAGTTAGGGATTATTCGCCACCTTAAATCTGTATAAGTGGCTATAATTAATAGAATTAAAACTAATATCTTATCGCCCCCTTATGCCCCAAAACCAGAACTAATGCTGTTAAATACATTAAGTAGGATAGGAAACCCTAATAAGAGAATCATTCCAACTATGCCTAGAAGAATTACTAGCACAAACATACCCTTTTTCTTTGTAGTTGCCCTAGTTGCCGCCATTTCTTGAATATTGGCTACTTCTTCCCTTAAACCTAAAAAAAGATCGGGACTTATCGCACTATCCCAAGTAGTAGCTAATCTTATACATACTGCATTCATAACTGGATGACGTACTCGTGCCGAAAGGTACATTAATTCTTCTTTGGCATTACCAGTACGCTTAATGATATTTAATGTCTTAATAAATTCGCTTTTAAGTGGTTCGGGTATAAAAGGAATGGTGTATTCTAGTGCTGCCCTAGCAGTAATGCCTGGTGTTTCTAAAAAACTTGGCAAAAAATCAATAAGTCCTGGTACTCCTTCCACCATATCTTGCTGCCACTTATCATATTCATAATTTATAGAAACTTCGGCTATTAATACACTAGCAGCAATCCCAATTAGTAAAAATGTTATGCTGTATATGCCTAGAGAGCCTATCGAAACCATAAATAATAAGGCTCCACCTGCACCACCTACTATTAGGGCCCTTTTTAGAAAATCGCTTGCATCTTTCTCTAGATCTTTAAGTTTTTTTTGCCGTCCATCAGAATTTATGCGTCTTAACATAGTGCTTCTAACATTATCTACAGTTATTTCAGCCATGGTCATATCAACTTGTTCTTCTACTACAAATGCCATTACAAGGGCTATGAATAATGATATAAAAATGATGATTGCCATAATTAAGCCCCCAAATCCTTATTTTTAAATAGGCGAATAATCAGTATAGATAAGCCTGTTATTATGCCTATCCCCATCCCTAAGGCCAACCTAGCCATGCCGTTTTCTATAAAGATGTGCCTAAATACTGTTCCATCAGCTATTGCAGTAGCTATTAATATAGCTATTACTAATCCTGCTGCTATTGCAGGTTCTAGTATGGCTTTATATCTTTCCGCTAACATCTTTTCCCTTCTTCTCATAGCATCGCCTAATCTTTCTAGCCCTTTTGCTATAGACTGCGAACCACCTGTTATTTCCCCTGCCTCTATTATTCTTGCTACTGCACTCATTTCAGGTACATCATACTTAACTGCAAGGCGATTAAACATTACTGGGAAAGTAGTACCCTTTAGTTGTCGCTCTGATAACATGTTTCTAACATCAGTAGCCAAGGGCTCTTTCATATAACTTGCAGTAGCTTTTACTACCTCGGGAGTAGTGTTATTTCCCGAATATAAAGAAGCGGCACTTGTGATAAAGTCTTTAATTTGTTTTTTAGCATTTCTACTATGGATGTTTTCGGTGTATCGTATTACTTCAGTCGTAACTATCCATCCTAGGATACCTACAAAAAAACCTGCAACTGCGGTTAAAAACAAACTTGAAGCAATAAAAAAAGAAACAACAGCAACTACGAAAGGAATGCCTAGTTTTTTGAAAAAATCTAAAATGCTTTCTTTTTCAGGAAGTTCCTTTAATGCAAGTACAATTAAAGCTAAGGCTATGCTGATAAATAATATTATTTTCAATTTGCTATCACCTAACTTTCTGGATATAAATGTTTCTCTTTTACTTGTTCATATTCTGCTTTAATGGCTGCCCCTTCAAAGGCTAGCTTGTTTAACCTTTCGGTAGATATAGCGTTATTATATATCCAGCGGCGTTCTTTGTTTTTAGCGTACTCATCATAATCTAGTGTAATAATTGGGTTATACCCACCATCCTCTTTAACCTCAACAAATTCGGTTAGGGTTCTTATTCCATCAGAAGGTTTACCAAAGAACATCAGGAAGTGAAACATGGTAGCTATTTGACCGTCAACGTGATCATGTTTTAAATCCATACCACCCCTTGCAAACATTTTAGGAATTCTTGACCTCAATTCTTGTACTCCACCTGCATGACCAGTAGTAATAAAACCACCAGGGGTTACTTCAGCTACCTCACTAGCAGATACTATCTCCCCGGCCCTTATTTCGCCTACTATAGAGCGGTCGGGGTTATTCCTCAGCATAGTATTATTAATATCTCCCATGGTAATAATCTTTCTATCACCAAAGCCTACTTCAACTAGATTCAAACAGTTGGGTAAATGAGGAAAGCTTAATTCAAAGCTAGTCTCACCTATCATTACCCTTTCGTCTGGGTCAAAGCCTTCTGCTAATGCTCTTACTACTGTCGTTTTTCCACTATCTGTACGACCGAATACACCAAAGTTAGCGTGCCCCTTTACTAATAAGTCCTCAAATATATCGGCGGCTAATTGGGGGAACATGGCGTTTTCTACTAACTTACTAATAGGCATAGCAGGTCTAACTAAGGGAGATTTCCTAATAGTAAAAGCTGGGCCTGTAGGAGATACTTTAAAACCAAATGCTGCCAGTCTGCTACCGTCTTTTAACCACGCATCCACTATAGAGTTTTCTTCATTAAAACCCCTACCTGAATCTTCACATACCTTCTGTATGTAGTTTTTAACCTCATCATGGTTTTCAAAAAAATGATCCCCTGCATACCATTGCTTACCACGATAACCGTAAAATACACGAGGTCTGCCTAAAGGATTGGGATTTACCATAACCTCTGTAACATCTATAGCATCTATCATGCCATGGTAACCTTGAAACTGCCCCATAAAAAACGGCTTTAATGGACCATAACCTATGGCTTGTCCTAAAAGAATCTCCACATATTTTTCTCTTTCATATGCTGGTATTTCAGGGGCTTTAAAAACTGCTTCCCTTATTACTGAATACAGTGTGTCTTGATTAGTAGTAGCTTGTTCAAATAATTTAGGGTTTTCCCTCATTATTTTTTGAACCACTTCATCTAAAGCTTGTTCTTTTTGTCTTTTTATTAATTCGCTCCAATCTTGATTAATATTAATCATCTCCTTTTCTTTATATTGGTGAAGTCTGTAACATTCTATATAGCTTCATTTCTACCCTTGCTGGTCTAATATCCCACAATCCTCCTTCATATATAGGCACATCAGCATATATAACATAGCCTGGCTGACTTGCTTTTTCCCCCCTTAATCTAGGTAGTCCTGGCTTAGTAGCTGGGGGTGGTATTAAATCTCCAGCATTTACCCTATAAAAATCCTTTACAATTATCTTGTCTGGCAAATTAGGAGTATAAAACTCTCCCCAGTAACCCCCAGTTGAATAAACACCTTCAGTTATTTTTTCAAATCCTTCGATGAAAAAACTAAATACTTCTGCATCATTCAGTAGTTCATCAACCCCTTCATAATTACTTTCTTCAAAATCTATAGTGCCAGTAGTGTTAAGCAGGGTTGCCGATACAACTGCATAGTCCATGCCTGCCCCAATTTGCTCATAAACATCAGAAGCTTTTGAGTAGGCAAGCACCCATAGGGTTATAAGAATAATAAAGCCAACTATGATTACTATTCCTGCTGTACCTAGTATCGCAGTACTGATAAAACCTTCTTCGTTTTGTATGAACCTTTTAATATAATCACCACCCATAAAAATACTCATAAAAAAAAGCCCTCTAGGATTATTCTAGAGGGCTTTTTTTATAAGGAGGTATTAATATGAGGAATTGTTAACAATCTTAACTCTAGGGTCTTTAAGCTCTTTCCAATCTTCCACTAAATTGCCTGGAGAATGACTCTTATATGTTTGCTTTGGGTCAATTCCTTGTATTCTTAAAAACTCATGTAAATATGGCGGTGCTGATAGTTCATTTTTCTTAAATATTGTTTCAGTACCAATATTGCACTCTTTTAAAACTTCTTCAGCAAAATCAACACAGTTTCTATTAGTTAGGTTATAGGGTTTTGTATAATTCTGAATAAATGATATAGCCTTATTTGCTTGTTCCGTAGTGATATTTTCCCTAAATACTGCATGGTAGGGCTTATCCTCCACTTGCTTTTTTGCTTCCTCTCCCGAATATATTTTATTCGGGATGTCATTAAGATTTAATAATATCTTACCTTCAGTAAAATTAACTAAGGGGTTACTAGGTATAAAATGTGCTATAAATGGTTCATTCCTCTTATTGTCTATTACCACCCAACAAGTTCCCACTTCAATCCCTTTGTTAAAATCGCTGCTTACAATAACCCGCTGCCCTTCTACTGGCTGCCTTACAAATACTGTTATTTCTGCCGCACTGGCGGTTAAAGTAAAAGAAAATAATAATAATAGTACCAAGGGCAATACTACAAACTTACTCTTAAACATTGTTAAAACCTCCTAAAAAGTATTTTTACTAAAAAACTTTTCTTAATTTCAAACTAAAATACAAAAATACACTAGCTAGTATAGTGGCTAACCCCATTGCACTAAATCCCTTAAATGCTTCACTTATTGTTTCAGGAATAGGGAATAGCCACAAAATTAATATGAATAACCATATAAGGCATCCTAAAGATACACACGCTTTATCACCTGCCGACATTGCTTTAAATATTTTAAAAAAGTAGGTTTTTTGACAGCCTTTGCAGAATTCATATAAGCTAAATAATATCTTAATGTTAGCGGCCTAAAAAATACATAATTTATAAATAAAAATCCCAAGTATTTAAACAAAATCCACTTATCATAAAGTGGAAATTTAATCATAAACATAAACCCTAGTGTAGAAAATATAATTCCTACACTAAAAAAGTATATGATAATAAAATTATAATGTCGCTTTGAAGGGGGTTGCTCTTTTATAGTAGTCATTTATATCATTCCTTACACAATTTAAGCTCCCCAATAACTATTGGGGAGCTTAAATATAATAATATAATTTCTAATAAGGCACTTCCACTAAGTGCGGATACATTTCTTTAAACTCTACAACGCTTTGGGTAGGTACGGGTGCTACACCTGTGCCGTTAATTAATAATTTGCCATCACCCTTGTATTTGTAAGTGGCGGTTAAGCCATAGCTAGTATCATATTCACACCAGCAATTAGTTTTACCACACACTAACCTACCGCAAGTCTGGTTATAGGTTACTTGTATTTCGTAATCTGCCCTTAAAGTATAATGCTTAGGATCGGGGCATAAAGGAGTTTCATACTTTACTTCATGTATTGGTGCCCCATCCATAGCCCACTCTTCTTTGAATTTAGTAATGGCTGTTTTGCCTTGCGGTGTCATACTTAGGGTACTCCAATCGTTATCCCATACTGGATTGCCGAAGGAAAACCTATCGCTTTTTACTGGATAGTGTAATGTAGCCTTAGTAATCTTCCAATTAGTCATGGTGTTCCAAGCTCCACAACTATCACCACAAGTAGGTACGGGTGGGGCTATGGTATTGGTATAGT
>CAZFXK010000096.1:0-7762 GCA_964522975.1 uncultured Bacteroides sp.
CAAAGAAAGCAAAAGGATCTCAGAAAAAATAGGTAAGTTTTGATATATTGAGTTCGGTAAAGTGTTGGATGTTATTACATTCAACACTTTTTTATTGTTGGTAAAGAACAAAGTAACTTTAACAATTATACAGAAGTAATCGACTATTTTTATTTGTACCTTTGTAACCATCTTAAAATAAATCAAACTAATTGAATGAAGGTAGGTAGACAATTATTACAAAAGTATGCTATGCACTTTGGTACATTTATGGGGATTTACTGGGTGCTTAAATTTATCCTTTTTCCTTTGGGATTGACGGTGCCCTTTCTCTTTTTCCTTTATGTAGGACTTACAATTGGTATTCCTTTCATGGGATATTATTATACAAAGATGTATAGGAATAAGATATGTGGAGGGTTTATTGAGTTTGGTCATGCTTGGTTGTTTTCAATAGCGATGTTTATGTTTGCAGCTGTATTAACCTCTGCTGCTCATTTTATTTATTTTCGCTTTATTGATAATGGACATATTATAAATGTTTATCAAAGTATGATTAATACAATGTCGGCAATTGAGGTATCGGGGGCTGCTGTTGATGTTTCACAACTGCAAGAAGCGATAGATCTGTTTTCTTCTTTAACTCCTATCGATATCACATTGCAATTATTATCGTTAAATATAATCATTGGAGGATTCTTATCTTTACTCATTGCGCTATTTATTCAAAAAACGCCTAAGACCTTTGTAAAATCATAATTATGGATATATCTGTAGTAGTTCCACTCTATAATGAAGAAGAATCTTTACCCGAATTATATCAATGGATACAGCGGGTGATGGATGAAAACGATTTTTCTTATGAAGTCCTTTTTATAGACGATGGAAGCACAGACTCTTCGTGGGATGTAATTCAACAGTTGAAAAAGGAGTCTGATTCTGTGAAAGGAATTAAGTTTAGAAGAAATTATGGAAAGTCGGCTGCTTTATTTTGTGGTTTTCAAGATGCAAAAGGCGAGGTGGTGATAACAATGGATGCTGACCTGCAAGATAGTCCGGATGAAATTCCTGAATTATATAGAATGATTAAAGAGGATGATTATGACTTAGTTTCCGGCTGGAAGAAGAAAAGATATGATCCTCTATCTAAAACCATACCTACCAAGCTTTTTAATGCTACGGCGCGAAAGGTTTCCGGCATTAAGAATTTGCACGACTTCAATTGTGGACTTAAATCCTACAAGAATAAAGTGGTGAAAAACATAGAGGTTTATGGGGAGATGCATCGTTACATTCCCTACATAGCAAAAAATGCCGGTTTTAACCGAATAGGAGAGCAGGTGGTTCAGCATCAAGCTCGAAAATATGGTAAAACTAAGTTTGGGTTGAGTCGTTTTGTCAATGGATATTTAGATTTGATAACTCTTTGGTTTTTTTCTCGTTTTGGAGTAAAACCCATGCATTTTTTTGGCCTTCTGGGTTCGCTGATGTTTGTTTTAGGTTTGATCTCAACCATCATAGTAGGAGCAACGAAGCTATATCATATGTCAAAAGGACTACCTTATCGCTTAATTACCGAGTCTCCTTATTTTTATCTCTCTTTAACAGCTATGATTATAGGAACACAACTTTTCCTAGCTGGTTTTTTAGGGGAATTGGTGTCTAGAAATTCGCAAGAACGAAATAACTATCAGATAGAAAAAAAAATATAATATGAAACGATTAGCTTATCTCTTTTTAATGCTTGTAAGCTGTCCTTTTATCGCAGTAATGTTAACTGCTTGTAACGAGGAAGAAGATTGTTCCAAAACAGAACGGCAAATGATGTGGTGTGGCATTTATACTTATATTAATGAAGAATCAAATAAAGTAATAAATGATACTATTCCTGCTGACTCTTTAACCATTACAGCATGGGATACAGATTCTATTATAGTAAATAGAGAAAAGAAGGTTAGTCAGTTGGATTTACCATTACGTTATGCTGAAGATTCAACAGTTTTTGTCTTTGAGTATTCAGAGACTGAGAAAGACACTCTTGTCGTGAAGCATAAGAATAAGTCTTATTTTATTTCAATGGACTGTGGGTATCAAACACAACATACTATTACTGATGTTTATTTTATGGGGAGTGTTTTAGATTCCGTTTACTTAAAGAAAAATGAAGCAAATAATAATGGAGCAGAAAATATTAAGTTGTTTTATAGGCCTTAATTTATTGATGTTCTTCTTATTTGGAAATGCTTCATTACTGCAAGCACAAAAAAAAGAGGAACAAAAACTAATAGCTGATACAACAGCAAAGGCTTCTTGGTATAGGGGGACTTATGTGGGTGTTGATTTGTTCGGCATAGGCGCAAAAGTGTTTGGAGGCGATTTTTTAAGCTCAGAGGTTGGGGTAAGAGTGAATCTAAAAAATATGCTTTATCCAACGTTGGAAATAGGTTATGGAAGCACCGACACTTGGAGTGAAAATGGCATTCATTATAAAAGTAGTGCTCCCTACTATAGAATTGGAGCTGATTTTAATACAATGTATAAAAAAGGAGACGTAAGTCACGTTTATGTTGGATTACGTTATGGTATGAGCTCGATGGAGTATGATGTTTATACACAACCAATAGATGATCCAATATGGGGAGATGCTGTAGAAAATCCTTTAATTGTTGATGATGTTTGGGGAGGAAGCTTTCCTTATGATCATAGGGGGCAGAAAGCATCCATGCACTGGTTTGAGATAGTTGGAGGTGTTCAAGTTAAGGTTTATAGAAATATTTATATGGGTTGGACCTTACGCTTGAAGTATCGGGTATCAAGTTCTCCCGGCACCTATGGTGATCCTTGGTATGTACCGGGTTTTGGCCAATATGATTCTTCGAAAATAGGTGTAACCTATTCTTTAATTTATAAAATTCCTTTTTAATTTAGATGACTCATCTGGAATTATGGCTTTTAGCCATAGGTTTAGCTATGGACTGTTTCGTGATAGCTATTTCAAGAGGTCTAATGATTCAGAAAATAGAATGGAAAGAAGTAGTGGGCGTTGCCTTTCTATTTGGACTCTCACCTGCATTACTGTCTCTTCTTGGGTGTTATATATCCAGTTCTTTTACTCATTATGTTGAGAATATAGATCATTGGATCGTCTTTATCATTTTTTCTTGGTTAGGCATACAAATGATAAAGGAATATTATAATGAGAGAGGTAAGATAGTACCTTGTAAAACCTGTATTAATTTCAAAGTGATATCTCTTTTAGCCTTAGCTACAAGTGTAGATGCTTTTGGCGTTGGGCTTTCTTGGGCCTTATTAGGCATGGAGAGAGGTGCAGATGTCCTCTATTCTTCATCTGTTGTAGGTATTACTTCTTCTTTATTTACTTTTGTCGGGTTACTTTTTGGCTGTTGGAGTCAAAAAAGAAGTTATTATTTGCGTCAGATTCCGGTAAAGTTATTAGGCGGGTTGATTCTTCTTGCCATTGGAGGAAAAGTCCTTTTTGAACATCTATCTATACATCAATAAAGTTTATAAATCATGAAAATAAGCTCAAAAAATTTAATCTTTCTTTCTGTTCTTATTCTTGTAACAATTTTGATTTTATATAAGAGTCAAAAAGCAGCTTCCACCTATCAATCAGTTGATGGATTGATTTTTGGAACAATTTACCATATCACTTATCAGTCGGAAGAAGAATTAAAACCTGCTATTGATCAATTGCTTCAAGAGTTTAATCATTCTCTATCTCCTTTTGATACCACTTCGATAATAGCAAAAGTTAATCGAAATGAAGAAGTGGAATTAGATGATTATTTCCTAACGGTATTTAATCGTTCCATGGAGATATCTGAGTTGACAGATGGTGCTTTTGACATTACAGTGTCTCCTTTTGTAAATGCTTGGGGTTTTGGGTTTAAAGAAGAAGTGTTCCCGGATTCAGCAATCATAGATAGTCTGTTGGCTTTTACCGGTTATCAGAAGATTAAATTAAATGATGAAAAGAAAATTGTAAAAAAGGATCCGCGAATCACTTTAAATGCCAGTGCCATTGCCAAGGGATATGCTGTAGACATTATTGCCAATTTTTTTGCCGATAGGGGAGTAGGGAACTTTATGATTGAAATTGGAGGAGAAATTATTGCCAAGGGAGTAAATGCGAATAAAGAGAAATGGCGTATAGGTATTAATAAACCGGTGGAGGATTCCTTATCCACAAAAGGAAATTTACAATTGATACTAGAATTGGAGAACAATGCAGTAGCTACTTCCGGTAACTATAGAAATTATTATTATCATGATGGCATCCGGTATGCTCATACTATTGATCCTAGAACCGGCTATCCGGTACAGCATGAAATTTTATCAGCAACTATTGTGGCTCCCGATTGTATGACTGCAGATGCAATAGCAACATCGTGTATGGTTATGGGTTTAAATGAATCAAAGAAATTATTAGATTCCTTAACTGAAGTGGAAGGTTGCTTTATCTATTTAAATGCTAATGGAGAAATAGCTGAGTTTTTCACGGATGGAATGGAGAACTTGATTCTAAAAAATAAGTAGTCAATTTCTATGATGGCGTGTTCTATAAAGGTTATACAGTCGATTACCAAAGGCATAAGAAAAAAGTATTGAAATATTTTGGAGCTTAAATAATAACCTATATCTTTGTGCCGGGTAAGTCCTATACGGCCAGCTCCCTGTGAATCCTCCAGGGCTTGACCGCAGCAAAGGTAATAGGTTGTAGCGGCGCGATATAGAAAGCTTACCCACCTGCCTCTTTAGCTCAGTTGGCCAGAGCACGTGATTTGTAATCTCGGGGTCGTTGGTTCGAATCCGACAAGAGGCTCAGAAAGCACATCATCAATTGATGTGCTTTTTTAATTTGTAAAATATTAGTAAGCCGGTAGCCTTTCAAAAAAAGCTTAATACCGGTTGTGTTATCGTAAAAATGTGCGATATTTGTGCTATGGGTCAAGTTCAATCTATCTTGGAAATATTGATGAAAGGGTTTCTGATTGGAGTTATTGTTTCTGCTCCTTTTGGACCTGTTGGTGTTCTTTGTGTTCAACGAACATTGAATAAGGGAAGATGGTATGGCTTTGTTACAGGATTGGGTGCTGCCTTAAGTGACATCATTTATGCTATATTTACCGGATATGGTATAAGTCTAATTTTTGATTACATCAATCGAAATATTTATATACTTCAACTTTTGGGAAGTATTATGTTATTACTTTTTGGACTTTATACCTTTCGAACGAATCCGGTTAAATCCATTCGTCCTTCTTCATCGGATAAGAAAGGCTCCTATTTTTATAATTTTATCACAGCATTATTTGTAACCCTATCTAACCCTTTGATTATTTTTCTATTCATAGGTTTCTTTGCTCGATTTGCTTTTGTTATGCCTCAGGCTTCTTATGGGGTGGCAATTGCAGGTTATGCAGCAATTGCATTAGGTGCTATTTGTTGGTGGTTCTGTATTACTTTTTTTGTGAACCGTGTTCGTAAGAAATTCAATTTAAGAGGCATATGGCTGTTGAACCGGATAATTGGAGTTATTGTGTCTCTTATGGCAATTGCTGGGATTGTTTTTACTTTGTTGGGTGAATCTTTATATTAAACGTTTTTTTATGTTTGTAGCTAAGAAATTAAGAAAAGAAAATATAGCTGAATATCTTCTTTATATGTGGCAGATAGAAGATGTAATTCGTGCTAATCAATGGGATATTGATAAAATAAAACAAAATGTAGTTGATGAATATGAATTGTCCGATGAATTAAAAAAAGAGATGATTCAATGGTATGAAGAACTAATTGCTATGATGCTTCAGGAGGGAGTGAAGGAAAAAGGGCATTTACAAATTAATGATAATGTAATAATACAATTGACTGATTTGCATAAACAGCTTGTGGAATCTCCTAAATATCCTTTTTATAATGCAAAATATTTCAAAGTGCTTCCTTTTATTGTAGAACTTCAAGCAAAAGGAGAAGAGAAGAAATCTGAAATTGAAACTTGTTTCGACAGCTTATATCTTTTATTGATGTTGCGTTTACAGAAGAAAACCGTTTCAGAGAAAACTTCCAAGGCTCTACAGCAGATTACGGAATTTATTTCTATGTTGGCTAATTTTTATGATAAGCAACAGAAGGGAGAACTAGAATTAGATGGATATGAGAGTTCTTGTAACAGGTAGTAAAGGACAGTTAGGGAGTTCGTTGAAGAACCTTTCTGCAGATTATTTAAATCATTCTTTTTTCTTTTATACACAAGAAGAATTAGATATAACTGATTCTAAGAAATTGAAAAAACTACTTCAATTACATGAAATTGATGTAGTGGTAAATTGTGCGGCTTATACTCGGGTAGACCAAGCAGAGGAGGATTCTGTACTTTGTTATAAGATAAACCGGGAGGCCGTAAAAAACATTGGCGAGGTAGCCAATGAATTGGGGGTGGAAGTGATTCATTTTTCAACCGATTATGTCTTTGATGGTACGTCTTATGTTCCTTATATGGAAGATAATGAAGTAAATCCACAGACAGTTTATGGCAATTCAAAATGGAAGGGGGAGCAAGATCTCTTATCTGTTTGCCCTCAATCGGTAATTATCCGTACAGCCTGGTTATATGCTGAAGCAGGATCAAATTTTGTACAAACCATCTTAAGGTTAGGGAAAGAAAAAAAACAACTCAAAGTAGTATTTGATCAGATAGGCACGCCGACTTCTGCTATGGATTTGGCTCAATTTGTTTTGCATATTTTAGAGAAAGGGTTGATTCCGGGCATTTATCATTATAGCAATGAAGGAGTTTGTTCTTGGTATGATTTTGCAAAAGCCATTCTTTCCTTGAGTAAAATAGTCGATTGTGAAGTTTTGCCCATCCATAGCTCGGAGTATCCCACAAAAGCTAAACGCCCTTATTATTCTGTATTAGATAAAACAAAAGTAAAACAAGTATATAAAATAGAAATTCCGCACTGGTATGACAGTTTGTGTGGAATACTAAAGAAAAGTTTATAGACTCTTATTGGAGGTGAATTCATAAAATGACAAAGATTAAAGAAATAGAAAGAAGAAGAACTTTTGCGATTGTATCTCATCCCGATGCCGGTAAAACGACTTTAACCGAAAAGTTATTATTATTTGGAGGTCAGATACAAGTAGCCGGAGCTGTTAAAAGTAATAAAATAAAGAAATCGGCCACCAGTGACTGGATGGAGATTGAGAAACAGAGAGGAATATCGGTAACGACTTCGGTAATGGAGTTTGATTACGAAGATTATAAGGTAAACATATTAGATACCCCGGGACACCAGGATTTCATTGAGGATACATTCCGTACACTTACAGCAGTCGATAGTGTGATTATTGTAATTGATAGTGCACGAGGTGTTGAGGTGCAGACGCGCAAATTAATGGAAGTGTGTAGAATGCGCAAGACGCCGGTGATTGTTTTTATCAATAAAATGGATAGAGAAGGACGTGATCCTTTCGATTTACTGGATGAGGTGGAGGATGAGTTAACCATTCAGGTTTGTCCTTTATCTTGGCCCATAGAACAGGGGGAACGATTTAAAGGGGTATATAATATCTATGAGAGTAAGTTGGATTTATATACTCCTTCCAAGCAAAAAGTTACTGAAAAAATTGAGCTTAATTTAGAAGGTGAAGAATTAGCTAAACAGATAGGAGAGAGTCAGGCCGATAAGTTAAGAGAAGATTTAGAGTTAATTGAGGGAGTCTATCCTACATTTGATAGAGAGAAATATTTGAA
>CAZFXK010000096.1:7862-9315 GCA_964522975.1 uncultured Bacteroides sp.
CGTCATAATAAAACGATGCGTTTTTCTTCTCCTGCACAATTTATGGCTCAACGTAAAACTACCATTGACGAGGCTTGGCCAGGCGACATCATTGGTTTGCCTGATAATAATGTCTTTAAGATAGGAGATACTTTAACCGAAGGAGAAGACTTACATTTCCGTGGTTTACCCAGCTTCTCTCCCGAGATGTTTAAATATATTGAGAATGCTGATCCTATGAAGCAGAAGCAACTGGCTCGTGGAATTGATCAATTGATGGACGAAGGCGTTGCGCAGCTTTTTGTGAATCAGTTTAATGGTAGGAAGATTATTGGAACCGTAGGACAGTTACAATTTGAAGTCATTCAATATCGTTTATTACACGAATATAATGCTTCCTGCCGTTGGGAGCCTATCCGTTTATATAAAGCTTGTTGGATAGAAAGTGATGATCAGAAAGAATTTGAGTTATTTAAAAAGAGGAAATATCAATATATGGCGAAGGATCACGAAGGAAGAGATGTTTTTTTGGCTGATTCCAGTTATATGCTACAGATGGCTCAAGAAGACTTTAAAGGAATTCGATTCCATTTCTCAAGTGAGTTTTAATTGCTCTGGGACCGAAGCTTCATCGGTCTGGGATCTAATGCCCTTTGGTCTGGGAGACAATGATGGTTTGACCCAGACCGAATAAGTTTCTCTTTGATTGCGTCTTTATTTACTTTTATCGCTAAGAAACATAATAGATACAAAAAAGCATCGTTAATGAAAACGATGCTTTTTTATGTTTGTGTTGAAAAACAAAACGATTCTATCATAAGAGAAGATTTTCTTATTCTGTTTCTTCTTTGTTTTTCTTGCGATTTCCATATCGGTTCATGAATTTATCAACTCGACCGGCAGTATCTACAAGTGTGGATTTGCCTGTATAGAATGGGTGTGAGGTATTTGAAATCTCAACTTTAACAACAGGGTATGTTTTACCGTTAAATTCTACTTCTTCTTTTGATCTGGCAGTAGAACGTGATAAGAACATATCACCATTTGACATATCCATAAAAACTACAGGACGATAATTTTCCGGATGAATATCTTTTTTCATATTGCTTTAATTTTTTATTATTATCGTATAACTATTTTGGTATTAAATAGTGTGTAATGGTCTTTCAAGTGTGCAAAGATAAGGTTAATCTATTTAAATAAGAAAAGAAACAGGAAATAACTTGCATTAAAAATATCTTCTTTCATTAATGCCCTGTTCTCTCCTTTTACTTTTGATAAATAGGGATGGTAAAAAGATAAAGAGAAGAATGAATGAGCAAAACTTTATTGTTTACTTTATATTTTTAGCGTCAAATCTCTTAAAATTGAACTATAATGGCTATTTTTGTAGAGGAGTATGCAAGATATTCATTATTAAAAACCATAAACTTTAAACAAATGATTAATTACAAAGATTTAGGCTTAGTGAACA
>CAZFXK010000097.1:0-9192 GCA_964522975.1 uncultured Bacteroides sp.
AAACCGATTAGGAATGCTAGTTTTGACACTAAGCTTTAATTGATAAAGAAGGATTCTAAAAATCAGTAGAGTAACAGAGTTTTATCCTTATAACTTACTGTTATTGGCAGACGAAATAATCGAATCAATTCACAAATATCTTTTCGATTCAGGATACGCATGTTGCTAAACTTCCTGACGTAGATGTATCCTTTGGTTGTTTTGTCTTTATAAAATAGCTTCAACTACTGTCAAACTTAAAAAACATTGCTGTAACGGAAAGCCATCAGGGTAATGGAGTCGGTATTTTGATTAATAGAGCCGTTGCTATGGTAAAGGAAAAAGGCTTTCTCAAGGTGAAGTAATGACCCTTCTTATGTTATTTCATTTAAGAGGTTACCATACTCTTAAAAACTTTATCTGAATTGGTTTCTTATAATCGTTTTGTTGAATTACAACATCAAGCGATGATTCCATTAGCCATTTATCTAAAAGTACAAGCATTGGGAAGATGCACCGGGGTTTCGTTTATCTCAAAAGCGGAATATGTATAAAGAATTTGAATAAGAAGAGCCGTGTGGGGGAGAGCTTCACGCACGGTTTTGTGAGAGGTTTAAGGTGAAATCCCTTTTATCTACTTGACTGAGAGGACATAAAATGAAAGTAGGAAGAAAACTATTTCATTTTCTTCCTACTCGATTCACACTTGTTTTATTTAAGTTCAATGATTTCTTCTTTACAAATGGTGATTTTTTCAACACCGTCTCCGGTAACTACCCAGGAATTCTCTACTCCTACAGCTCCAATGCCGGGAAGAACAATTTTAGGTTCTAAAGCAATGACCATATCAGGTTCTAAAGGTTGACGGTTCTTTGGACAAATAATAGGAAGCTCATTAATCTCTAATCCAATGCCGTGTCCTATGAATTTAGCCTGTTGGTCGTGTCCCATGAAGTTTTTTGAAAAACCGGCTTTGTCCATGAAATCAATGGCAAAATTATATAGATCCTCACAAATTACTCCGGGCTTAGCTATTGTTGCTAGGTTCTCTTGCAGGTCAAGGCAAGCTTGATGTGCAACATAAGCTTCATCAGGGAGCTTGCCAACAGAAAATACACGAGTCATATCAGTATGATAACCGTTGAAATTACCTCCCATATCAACCATAATGCTCTGTCCTTCTTGTAAAGGAATACCACTTACTCCAATAGGAATGGAAGGATCAAGTCCTGCACCACCTAAAGCAAAATCGTAAGGGGAAGGAATATTTGCATTGTCTCCGGCTAAGATGCTTCCCATGAATATTTCCATTTCTCTACCATAGGTTCTAAAAAGGCCTAATACACCTTCAAGTCGCATTAAACGTTCCACTTCTATAGAGAATTCAAGATCGGTCATTCCTTCTTTATAAATGGTTGGAATCTTTTCATACGCTTTAGCATGCTTAACAGCTCCACGTTTAAAATTCTCTATTTCCATTTTTGTTTTTGTGGTTTTAGCCGTTCTTATAAGGGGTGAACCATTGATGATTTCAGACCCTTCAAAGATTTGAGCTAATCTTTCATATTCTGTATGAGGTAATTCATCAGCTTCTAACATGATTTTCTTAGGAAGTCCTAATTCAATGTTATTTAGAATTTCCGGAATCTGTTCAGGTTTTCGAATAGGGTGGACGTGTTCTCCTCTAATATTATTAGGTCTTTTTATGAAAAGGTGAGCTGGTGAATGTAATGGCATATATAAAAAACCGCTTACTACTCTACCATAGGTATATATCAAATTGACATTACACGCTATTAATGCGGCATCAATATCCTGTTGCGCCATAAATATGCGAATTTTATCGCGTCTGGGTTTTAACTCAGGTTGTAACATGGTTAATAGTTTTTAGTTAATCAGAAAACAAAGTTAAAATATTTAGTTGAAAAGAGCTGCTTTTTATTTCTCTTCTTTATTTTGGAAAAGAAAAGGAGTTTTTTTAATTGTAGATTCATTCTTGAATTTAAGGGGAAAAGGAGGTTCTAATAGTTCATGCAGTTGTGGGAGTTTCCTGTATGGTGTGATTTTTACTTTAGCATATCCTTGCTTAAGGATTCCAATTTGTTTAGCGGCTTGATAGGATAAATCAATGATGAATTTTCGTCTAAAAGGACCTCTGTCGGTTACTTTGACAATTATTGTCTTGTTGTTTTGTTCGTTTTCTATTAATAGAAGTGTACCGAAAGGATAGGTTCGATGTGCACAGGTCATGCTATCTTTATGGTATATTAAACCAGATGCAGTAGGACGACCGTGTAACTTGGGGTGATAATAAGAAGCATAACCTCTCTCTTGTGCAAGTAGAGAAGTTATGCTTAAAAACAATAATGTTATGGAAGAGAAGCTTCTATTCACTTCTATTGTTGTTTTATACAACACCTTGTGCCATCATGGCTTTTGCTACTTTCATGAAGCCTGCAATGTTTGCTCCTTTTACGTAGTTGATATATCCATCAGACTGTGTACCATATTTAACACATTGTTGGTGAATGCCATGCATAATTTGTTTTAGTTTCTCTTCAACTTCTACTGCATTCCAATTTAGATGCATTGCATTTTGGGTCATTTCAAGACCGGAAGTAGCAACACCACCCGCATTTACTGCTTTTCCGGGAGCATAGCTAATTTTGTTTTGAATGAATAAATCAATGGCTTCAGCAGTACAACCCATGTTAGATATTTCACCTACACATATAACGTTGTTGTCTATGAGGATCTGAGCGTCTTCTGCATTTAGTTCATTTTGGGTGGCACAAGGCAGAGCAATATCAACCTTAACCTCCCAAGGACGTTTATTGGGGAAAAATTGTGCATTTGGAAATTCTTCTATATAAGGCTCAACAATATCATTGCCTGATGCACGAAGCTCTAGCATAAAGTCGATTTTTTCTCCACTAATCCCTTCTTCATCATAAATGTATCCATCAGGTCCGGATATTGTAACCACTTTAGCTCCAAGTTGAGTGGCTTTACTTGCTGCACCCCAAGCTACATTACCAAATCCGGATATTGCTACGGTTTTTCCTTTTAAGTCAATGTTTTTTCTTTCTAACATCTCTTGAACAAAGTAAAGTCCTCCATAGCCGGTAGCTTCGGGACGGATTAATGATCCTCCAAACTCTAAGCCTTTACCCGTAAAAGTTCCGGTTACTTCGTGAGTTAATTTTTTATACATCCCATACATATAACCTACTTCTCTTCCTCCTACACCAATATCACCGGCCGGAACATCTATGTCGGGGCCAATGAATTTCCAAAGTTCTAACATAAATGCTTGGCAAAAGCGCATGATTTCTGCTTGACTTTTACCACGAGGAGAAAAATCAGATCCTCCCTTAGCACCACCCATTGGAAGAGTAGTCAGTGCATTTTTGAAGGTTTGTTCAAATCCTAAAAATTTAAGAATGGAGAGGTTTAATGAATTGTGAAAGCGTATGCCTCCTTTGTATGGTCCAATTGCATTATTGAATTGTACTCTATACCCTAAGTTTGTCTGTACTTCTCCTTTGTCATCCACCCAAGCTACTCTAAAAGTGTAAATACGATCAGGCTCAACTAAACGTTCAATGATTTTTGCCTTTTCAAATTCAGGATGCTGATTGTAAACGTCTTCAATAGATCTTAAAACAACACGTACAGCCTGAAAATATTCAGATTCACCCGGATGTTTAGCTTCCAGCGAAGCCATAAGCTTTTCAATATTCATTTTTTAATTGTTAAATGTATAAATAATGTTTGTGTTCTTGAGTTTACAAATATATACAAAATATTTAATAAGGCTATATTTATGAGATGCTTTAATCTATAATGCTATTAAAATGTCACGATTTAATGAAATAAAGGCTTAAAGTAGAAATTTTACCTTAAGCCTTTATCTTTATCACGTTGAAAGCAACTTCTTATTTTTAAAACTTCATTTCTAAATGATACATAATGAATCCATAGATGTCACTTTGTTCTTCTATTATTTTTTCTGTGGGTTTACCTGCTCCATGTCCTGCTTTTGTATCAATGCGAATAAGGGTTGGATTTGTGCCCTCATTCGCTTCTTGTAGGGTAGCTGCAAACTTAAAGGAATGTGCAGGAACAACTCGGTCATCATGATCGGCTGTTGTAATGAGTGTTGCAGGATAAGTTGTTCCTTGTTTTAGATTGTGTAATGGTGAATAACTCAATAGATATTGAAACATCTCAGGGTTTTCTTCACTGGTACCATAGTCGCTAGCCCAATTCCATCCAATGGTGAATTTATGATAGCGAAGCATATCTAATACCCCTACTTGAGGTATTGCTACCTTAAATAAATCCGGCCGTTGTGTCATGCAAGCTCCCACTAATAATCCTCCGTTAGAACCTCCTACAATGGCTATTTTTTGAGGGTTAGTATAATTTTCTTTGATGAGATGTTCTGCTGCACCAATGAAGTCATCAAAAACATTTTGTTTTTGCATTTTAGTCCCTGCAATATGCCAAGCTTCTCCATATTCTCCACCTCCTCTTAGGTTTACTTGAGCGTAGATGCCACCTTGTTCCAAAAAAGGAATTCGTGATACTGAGAATCCTGGATTTAAACTGATGTTAAATCCCCCATACCCATAAAGATAAACAGGGTTTTCTCCATTTAATGTTAGTCCCTTTTTATGTGTTATGAACATCGGAATTTGGGTTCCATCTTTACTTTCAAAGAAAAGTTGTTGAGTTTCAAATTCTTCAGGATTAAAATCCACTTGTGGACTTTTGAATAATTTAGACTCATTGGTTTGTATGTCGTGAATGTAAATAGATCCGGGGTGAGTAAATGAAGTAAAGGCATAAAAGCATTCGTCTTCATCTTTGTCTCCACTAAACCCTACTGAACCTAAGGAAGGTAATTTAATTTCTTCTTTACTGTTTCCAAGTATATCACAGAGGTAAGCTTTGTTTGCTGCATCTTTATCGTAAGTAAGAATAAGTTTGCCGCCAATGATTTGCACATTACTTAATACATCATCCGTTTCCGGTATTAATTCTTTCCAGTTTTGTAGTTGAGGCTTTTTTACATCGGTTACCATTAATCTGTATTTAGGTGCTTGATAGTTGGTGTAGATGTAGATTTTATTCCCAATAACCTCTATAGGATAGTATTGATAATTGAAATCCTCAGCCAGAGGAACTAAATCAGAACTTACGTCATCTGATGGTTTTAGGAAAAGAGCGTTTCCTCTTCCTTCTCCTGACTCATAGATGAAAAGTAATTCCTCATCAGATGATACTTCTGCACTATAGAAGCGTTTAGGATAGTTTTTGTTCTCATAGACTAATATATCCTCCTGTTGAGGAGTACCTAGTTTATGATAATAAATTTTATGATTTTCGTTTACGCTGGAAAACTCTTTTCCTGTTTCAGGGGCATCATACGCACTATAATAAAATCCGTTGCCTCGCCAAGAGGCTCCGGTGAATTTAGCCCATTTAATTGGACCATCAATGATTTCTAAAGTGTTAGCATCCATTACAAATATTTCTCTCCAGTCTGATCCACTTGTTGAAACGGTATAAGCAAAGTATTTTGCATCCTTGGAAAAAGAGAACCCCGAAAGAGCTATTGTTCCATCATTAGACAATTTGTTAGGGTCTAAAAATACTTTAGGCTCTTCATCTAATGTATTTTGTACATAAAGAACGCTTTGGTTCTGTAATCCATCATTCTTGAAAAAGAAATATCTTCCTTTTTTCTTAAAGGGAATCCCTATCTTTTCGTAATCCATTAATTGGGTTAATCGCTCTTTCAATGCTTTTCGTTGTGGTATTTGGACAAGATAGGCTTCTGTTACTTCATTTTGAGCTTTAACCCAAGTAGTCGTTTCCTCTGAAGTATCATCTTCTAACCACCGATAAGGATCGGCAACTTTAGTTCCAAAATAAATATCTACGCTATCTACTTTCTTTGTTTCAGGATAGGTTGTTTTATTTTTGTTTTGACAGGCAATAAAAAACATAACTGTAATTAATAATAAAATACTTTTTTTCATTTGTAATTGATTCTTAATTTATTTCTAAATATTTCCAAATATACCTTATTTTAGAAATTAAACCAGTGAACTTTTAAGTTATCCTAGTTAAACTACGCAGATAAACAGCTTACTTTTTGTCTTATTGAATAAAATAATCGATTTTTGTTAAGGTATAAACATGCAATATTATGCTAAGTAAACAGAACTTAAATCAGCTCTATTTTAAAGACACTCAGTTTGTTAATTTAATGACAAAACGCATCTATAATGTATTAATCATAGCCAATCCTTACGATGCCTTTGTCTTGGAAGATGATGGGCGTATAGATGAAAAGATTTTCAATGAATACACTTCATTGTCAATGCGTTACCCTCCTCGTTTTTGGCAGGTTTCAACGCAGGAAGAAGGTATAAAACTCTTGGAACAAATGCCTTTTGAGCTAATTATCTGTATGCCGGGTTTAGGTGATGATGATAGCTTTTCCATTGGGCGTCGTCTAAAAAAACTTTATCCTGATATTTCTATGGTCATTTTAACTCCTTTTAGCCATGGAATAAGGAAGAGAATGGAACATGAAGATATCTCTGCTTTTGATTCAGTGTTTTGTTGGTTGGGTAATACTGATTTATTACTCTCCATCATTAAACTCATAGAGGATAGGATGAATTTAGAACACGATGTGCTTGAGATTGGAGTACAGGTTATTCTGTTGGTTGAAGATGGAATTCGCTATTATTCTTCCATCTTACCCATTTTATATAAGTTTATGCTAAAACAGAGTCACGAATTTTCCACTGAAGCCTTGAATGCCCACCAACAGACATTGAGGATGAGAGGCCGTCCTAAGATTGCTTTGGCTCGTGATTATGAAGAAGCAGAGTCTTTGTATGAGAAATACAAAAAACACCTGCTAGGAGTTATTACCGATGTAAGCTTTCCAAAAGATGGAAAGAAAGATGCCTTAGCAGGAATTAAATTTTGTGATAAACTTCGAAGAGAAGATCCTTTTCTTCCTATTATTATTCAGTCTTCCGAGCTTGAAAATGCAAAGTATGCCGATAAGTATGAAGCTACATTCATTGATAAGAACTCCAAGAAGATGAATGTAGATTTAAGAAAAGCCTTTTCTGATACGCTTGGTTTTGGGGATTTTGTTTTTCGTAACCCAAAGACTAATGCGGAGATAGCTAAAATAAAAAATCTAAAAGAGTTACAGAATGTGATTTTTGCAATACCTTCTGAGTCTTTGAATTATCACATCTCTAGGAATCACATCAGTCGTTGGTTATATTCTCGTGCCATGTTTCCTTTGGCAGAATTCCTTAAAGCTTTTGAGTGGACTGATTTAGAGGATACCAATGTGCACCGAAAAATAATTTTCGATTCAATCGTTCAGTATAGGAAGATGAAAAATCAAGGTGTAGTAGCCATTTTCCTGAGAGATCGTTTTGATCGCTATTCTAATTTTGCACGTATTGGTGAAGGCTCGTTGGGAGGCAAGGGAAGAGGTTTGGCTTTTATTGATAATATGTTGAAAAAATATCCCGAATTTAATGATTTTGAAAACGCCAAGATTGAAATCCCTAAAACAGTAGTGCTTTGTACCGATATTTTTGACGAGTTTATGGATACGAATAATCTTTATCAAGTCGCTCTGTCAAACATTGAAGACCGTGATATACTAAACTACTTTTTGAAAGCTAAGTTGCCCGATCGTTTAATTGATGATTTTTATGCTTTTTTTAATGTAGTAAAAGCACCCATTGCCGTTCGCTCATCCAGTTTGTTGGAAGATTCACATTATCAGCCTTTTGCCGGAATCTATAGCACTTATATGATTCCCTATTTGGATGATAAGTATGAGATGCTCAAGATGCTTTCTGATGCCATTAAAGGGGTTTATGCCTCGGTTTTCTTTAAGAGTAGTAAAGCCTATATGCATGCAACCTCTAATATCATTGATCAAGAGAAAATGGCGGTTATATTACAAGAGGTGGTTGGGAGTCAGTTTGGATATAGGTATTACCCTTCTATTTCAGGCGTAGCCCGTTCGTTGAATTTTTATCCTTTAGGAGATGAAAAAACAGAGGAAGGGGTTGTTAATCTTGCTCTAGGATTGGGAAAATACATTGTAGATGGAGGTTTAACCTTACGTTTTTCTCCCTATCATCCTCATAAGATATTGCAAACCAGTGAGCTAGAGTTGGCTTTACGTGAAACTCAACCCCATTTTTACGCTTTGGATTTAAAGAATACAGGAGAAAATTTCTCCATAGATGATGGCTTTAATTTATTGAAGCTGCGGGTAAAAGAGGCCGAAAAAGATGGTTCTTTACAGTTTATTGCTTCTACTTACGATCCTTACGATCAGATAATAAGAGATGGTATTTATCCCGGAGGACGTAAAATCATAACCTTTGCAAATATATTACAACATGGTGTTTTTCCTTTGGCTGACATTCTTAAATTGGTATTAAAGCAGTCTGTAAAAGAGATGGGGCGGCCCATAGAAATAGAATTTGCCGTAACATTAAATAATGAGAAGCGAACCGGTATTTTCTATTTGTTACAAATTCGTCCTATTGTTGAAAATAAAGCAGTCATGAACGAGAATTTGGATTTGATTGCAGAAGATAAACTTTTACTGAAGTCGGACAATTCATTAGGTCATGGTGAAGCTCATGACATCTATGATGTAGTTTATGTAAAAACGAAAGATTATAATCCTTCAAATAATCTAAAGATAGCCAGAGAACTGGAAAATATAAACGGAAAACTTACAGATGAGCATAGAACTTATGTTTTGGTTGGTCCGGGAAGATGGGGTAGTAGTGATAGTTGGTTAGGGATTCCTGTAAAATGGCCCCATGTTTCGTCTGCCCGTTTAATCGTTGAATCCGGTCTTAAAGATTATCAAGTAGAACCCAGTCAAGGAACTCACTTCTTTCAAAACCTAACCTCTTTTGGAGTGGGGTATTTTACCATTAACTCGCATTATGGAGAAGGATTATATAACCAAGAGTTTCTTGATCTGCAACCTGCCGTTGAAGAAACCGAGTTTATTCGTCACGTACGGTTTGCTTCCCCTTTAGTTATTAAGATGAATGGTAAAGATAAAAAAGGGGTGGTTTTTTTGCCTGAGATGAATGGAGAGTAATCTTAATATACCTGTCCAAAGTT
>CAZFXK010000098.1:0-1490 GCA_964522975.1 uncultured Bacteroides sp.
CAATAGTTTTTTTTGGATTCTTTTTCAATTTAGTTGAATTCTCTTGATGTTTTACCACTAAGTTCACTTTCTGAGGATTTACTTATTTTCAGGTTCTGATTTAATCTTTAGATACTAGATATTCTATTAAAGGTAAAATATCCTTTTCAATATTTTGACGGTTAAGCCTGTGTCCTCCTTCAAAGTATAAGTAATGGTTATAATGTAAAAGATATTCATCAGTACAATTGATTAAGTCGTCATTCGAACCAAATAAGCCATAGGTGTTCTCTATGTCAAATGCTGTAATCCCTTTGAATTGATCGGCCTCAAGGTCAGCATAACTATTACAAAGCTTTTCAGTAATCTCATAGGTCATAATTCCATCTTTTCTTTCATTAAAGAATGATTGGACTCCTTTGTTTTTGCGCATAAAAGAAGAAACATGAAAAGCAGGATTAACTAATATTTTTTTGTAACCATAAAGTTGTTGAGCAAACATTCCTCCCATAGATGTGCCAATAATAATATCGGGATGTTCTTTATTACATATCTGATGAAGCAACGACAACGCCTTAAAAGGATCTATTGGCAAATCTGGGGCTATGATTTTTTCTTTTGGCAACAGGTTTCTTAGTATGCTTACCGTATTAGAACTTCCCGAAGAAGAAAGCCCATGTATATAAAGTGTTTTTCTCATAGCGTAGTAATTACTTTATGATCTTTTACTCCAATTACGTCCTTTGTCTTTTGAGTAATATAGGCCCTTACTAGTTGTGGCTAATATCTCATTACCATTGTCTTGCAAGCTGCTAAAAGTCCCTGCAGAACGATTTAAATATCTACTACTCCAGTTGCGTCCATTATCTTTAGAAACATAAATCCCTTTAGAAGTACAGGCTAGTATTTCATCTTTATATTCTAATAAATCAATAAAAGTTCCTGCAGAACGATTTAGATATCTACTGCTCCAATTACGTCCTTTGTCCTTAGAATATTCGATTTTGTTGTTTGAGAAGTTGATGCGTATTAGCTCATCTCCAAGGTTGATCATTTGTGGCATAGTTTTTTTGTTTTAATTAATCTTTATTTTATAACGATTTTCGGTTTCCTCGATTATATTTATTTATAAAGGAAGAGTGTAACATTCTTCTCTTATTGTGTGCTTAACAAGTCATGAGTCAAGATAAGTAAAAATAACTTACTGTATATATGACTACAAATATGTTTAGGTTCGTTATTTTTATATTCACAAATTTACTAGATAGAACATTAGTTTAGGCCTTGTTTTATACTTATGTACTTATACTAACTTAAGCAAATAAATAATAAGTAAAAACAACTACTTGTTAAAGTGGAAAATTGTTTTATACAAAGAAAGTAAATGGATCTGCCAGAATAAAGCAGAGGATGTGTTGATTTTTTGAAAGATTTAAAAATCTGGCTATTATTATTAATTTTCAAAGGAAATCAATAATAAAGATTTTCTCTTGTCGAATTAATTATAATAG
>CAZFXK010000098.1:1590-9134 GCA_964522975.1 uncultured Bacteroides sp.
ATTTTCAAAGGAAATCAATAATAAAGATTTTCTCTTGTCGAATTAATTATAATAGTAGAATGTATAAATGAAAAAAAGACCAACTCACAGGAGTTGGTCTTTTTTGTGTTAATCATTTTTTCTGTAAATGATTAACGTTGAAATTGTACACTAATAAAATACTAATTTATGAACTAGAATTGGCATCTTAAGTTAATGCCAAGATGAACGGGTCTTCCTTTTTGCATAAAACCTTTCGTGGTTCCGGTTCCGGCTGACTCAAAGTAGAAAGTGCTATAATCTTTATTGAGTGCATTCCTTACCCAAATATCTGCTTGTGCTCTACCTTTGATAAAGCTGATTTTTCCGTTTAACAATCCATAAAGAGATTGACTAACATCATTTTGTTCAGTCCAGTATATCCGTCCTGCTCCATTATATTGAGCATTAAATTGAATACGATCTAACCAACAACGAGAGGGGAGTGTGTATACATAGTTGGCACCTACGGCAAAAGTGTGTGTAGGTACAAATGGAATTCTCTTTCCCTTGTAGTTAACCTCTTCGTTCTTATCATCAACAGTAACATAATCTGAGAAAGTTGCATGTGTATAACCATAAGAAGCATGTAATCCAAAAGCTTTTGTTATTTGGTAACTCAAAGCAACCTCAGCACCATAACTTTTGCTTTTTCCGGCATTTTCTGTAATACGTCCTAAACCGCTTTTCTCGAATTTAGAAAGTTGTTGATCGCGCGTATCCATTAAATAAGCAGATAAATCTATGTCCAATTGATCATTAAACAGAGTAAGATGACTGCCTACTTCGTAATTCCAGGAATATTCAGGCTTGAATTTTGTAGCTTTTTCAATATCGAAAGTTTGTGGGGCAGTCTCTTTCTTTATTGTATTAATCATTCCATCTATACCTTGAATGGCTGGTGGAGGAAGTTGACCTGAGGCTTTAAATTCTTCTAATATTTTTATGGAACCTTCACCAACATTACTCATCATATCGTTTCTCATTGCTGCTTGTACCAAGCCATTGAACATTTGTACGTTATACCCTCCGGAACGATATCCCTTAGAGACTGTTGCATAAACATTATTCTTTCCAAAATTATATTGAAGAGCAAATTTGGGTAACAACTGAGTATAATCGTCGCTTAATGACCCTTTTAGTTCAGGCTTAATGGATTGATCCAACTCTATTGGATCTGTCATGGGGGGGGTAATTGAAAAGATATATGAAGTTGCACTATTAGAGTTGTACTTTAGTTTATTCTTTTCATAATCTAACCGAAGTCCTACGGTAAAAGATAAGCCCGGTATAAACAAATCGTGAATGGTCGATTGATGAAAAATGGCTGCACTTAATACCGGAGTATCAAATATACCGTCAACATATAGGCTTCTATCCTTAAACTTTAAGTTTGCTTTCATCATGCTCATTTCTTTGATGCTGCTGAATATTTCATTTATATTGTCTTCCAATATGGTTTGCACCCCTTGTTCATAAAAGGTCACAGGACCTTTAGTGTTTAGCCATTGATAAAAGCCAAAGACACCGGAAGTCCATTCCCATTTTCTTCCTTCCAATGATTTAAATATAATTTCTTCGGATAATGTATTTAGTTTTTGTTTTTGTTCAATGGTAAAGATATTATCAGTTGTAAAGTCTTGATCCAAAAACATCCTGTCATTTAAGTTTTGATAACCTGTAACGGCACTTAGAATGAAATTCTTAGCTTGATATTCTACATTCAATCCCATATTGAAAAGGCCTCTTCTGTATTTACTCTCTTCATTATAGGCCGGATCTTGATAAATGCCTGTTTCTTTGTTGTATTCTCCGTATGGATATCCTCCTTGATCACTATATTCATAACCAAGAGAAAGGTCGAACTTCAAGTTCTCTTGTGGAATATAAATTCCCCGCATACGTCCACCGATTTCATTTAGTTTATCTATACGTTGATCGTCTCTTCCTTTATTTTTAAAAAATCCCCCCTCGTGTCCATAAAAAACTCCGGTGGAGAATGCAAATTTATTTGAAGAACGATGATAGTGTTTAATGGATGCATTATAGTTGTTGTAGGTACCTGCACCCATTTGAAAATCGGTTCCTTGGTAGCTAAAAGGAGATTTGGTGTGGACTTTTATCAATCCTCCCATTGTGTTTCTACCATATAATGTGCTTTGAGGGCCTCGGAGTATATCAATGCGCTCAATATCGGAATAATTAAAGTCAAACGAGGACTGGCTAAGAAAGGGTACATTATCCACATATAATCCCACCGAAGGTGTATTTATTCGTGAACCTATGCCTCTGATATAAATTGCTGAAGTTAATTTAGATCCATAATTAGGAATAAATATATTGGGGGCTATAGCTGAAATGTCTTTTAAATTATGAATTTGTAAAGCTTGCATTGTACTTTGAGAAAGTTGAGTTGAGGCTATAGGTAAGTCTCTTAACAAAGCATGTTCTTTAGGAGTCGATATGACTACTATTTCATCAATATTTATAATGCGGATGGAGTCTTTTTTTTGTGCTGACACCAAAGAGCCCAAAGCAATTAATACTATAAATAGAAAGTTTTTTTTATTCATTTTGATTGATTTGAATGTCTATATTATACTTGATATCGATGCAAAGTACACCAAAAAAAATGTTAAAAACCATCCTCATTTATGAGGATATTTAAATATTATATACGATTTGGCTCAATATATCCATTCATTACAGCATAAATGGTTAAAGCTGAAACCGACTTCATTCCTAATTTGTCTGTAATGTTCTTTCTGTGTGTGATGACGGTAGTAAGACTTATGTGCAGCTTCTCTGCTATCTCTTTATTGAGATAACCCTTAACAACCAGAATAAGCACCTCAATTTCTCTGGGCGTTAGTTCTATTTCCGGATGTTTTCTATGCTGATGTTTGTCAGAGTGTCCGTAATGATGAAGTTTTAGGGTGTCTTTAATTATTTTTTCCTCTGATTGATTAACAACTAGTGTTCTGATTCCGGAGAGCATGATTTGCTGGTTGTCTGTTGCAAGAACAATTGTTTTGTCTTTTCTCTCATTGAAAAAGAAATTATGCTCTAAATAAATTTGAGAAGAAATGAAATAGTGTACATATAGATCCGGCGTATCATCAATAAAATCCCCAAAGTCTTGGAAGATACGTATGGTGATATGAGGAATTATGTTTTCCAAGATGGATTTTAATCCTATACAGGAGAGGATATTAGTATCTATGATTGCTATTTCGTGTTTAAACATAGTAAATAAGATTAACCAAAAATAAAGCGAAAGGCTTCTTCTACTTTTTTTACCGGTAATAAGTCTATCTCTTTTTTGGTATCTGTTAAATTTTTATAGTTGTAATAGGGTAATATGAATCGTTTAAATCCTAATTTTTCGGCTTCCTTTATGCGTTGCTCTATTCGGTTGATGGGGCGTATTTCTCCCGATAATCCAACTTCTCCGGCCACACATAAAGAAGATTCAATGGCAACATCCATATTGGATGATAGGATGGCACTAATAACAGCCAAATCTATGGCAGGATCGTTTATTTTTAATCCCCCTGCAATATTTAAGAAGACATCTTTTTGAGCAAGCTTAAATCCTACTCTTTTTTCGAGTACGGCTAAAAGCATATTCATTCGTTTAATATTGAAACCTGTAGCAGAACGCTGAGGAGTTCCGTATACCGCAGAGCTAACTAATGCTTGAGTTTCTATTAAGAAAGGTCTTCCTCCTTCAATAGTAGAGGCAATAATTGTCCCACTCATATTTTCACTATTGTGTGATAATAAAAGTCCGGAAGGATTTGCTACTTCGCGCAAACCATCTTGTCTCATTTCGTATATTCCTAATTCAGAGGTGCTTCCAAATCGATTTTTTATGCTCCTTAGAATGCGATACATATAATGTTGATCTCCTTCAAATTGTAATACCGTATCTACAATATGTTCCAAACTTTTAGGTCCTGCAATACTTCCATCTTTTGTGATGTGTCCTATGAGGATAATCGGGATGTGTGTTTGTTTTGCTAATTGCAAAAAAGCAGTTGTACATTCTCTGATTTGCGAAATGCTACCCGGAGAAGATTCTATTAGCGGATTAGATATTGTTTGAATGGAGTCAATAATGACTAAATCCGGGATTTCCTGTTTGATGTGAGCAAAGATGTTGTCCAAAGTAGTTTCACAAATAATGTATAAGTTCTCCGATTGATCTTGTAATCTGTTTGCTCTGAGTTTAATTTGGCGGGCACTCTCTTCTCCTGATATATATAAAACTTTCAGTGAATTTAGTTTTAGTGCTGATTGTAATGCTAAAGTGGATTTTCCTATACCGGGATCACCTCCCAAAAGAATTAATGAGCCCGGCACTAATCCTCCACCTAATACCCGATTTAGTTCATTGTCTTTCATATCAATGCGTTGATCTTTCTCTGTGGATATTTCTTTTAGTTTAATAGGTGTCTTTTTATCAGAGAAAGAGGAAGTTACAGAGAGTGAGGCACTCTTTGTTGGTATAGTGAGTTGTTTAAAGGTGTTCCATCGATTGCAACTAGGACATTTACCTATCCATTTTGATGATTCTTGTCCACAATAGTCACAAACGAAGACTTGTTTGGTTTTTGCCATCTTTATTTAGCTTTTCGTCAATTATACAAAAATAGCGATTAAAATGTATATAATTTTAATATAAGGTACTTTCATTTTTAAAAAGAAGAGATAATAATGGAGTCTTACGTGTAAAAAGTAGAATAAATGACTGATAGCAATGTGAGGCAGTTTGAGTCGCTAATATGATGGGTTGAATTGTTGTTGAAAATCTTTAAGATTAATAAAAAAAGCCCATCCCTTTATATATATAAGGTGTATTTTTTATTTATGATGGGATTTTATAAAGTTAGTTATTTACTTATGCTGAAATATGTGATTTGTATAGAAACTACCATAAGCTCATTTATTCTGTTTTTGAGATTAGTCTTGATGGTTTCTAATACCCATTGAGAGTGCTTTTTATATAATAATGATGTCATAATCTTTATACTAAATAAGCATCGTTTTTTTGAATTAACATAGGTTGTTGCCTGAAACAGAGAATGATGGAGTTTTTTAATCAGCTAAAATTAGTTGACTCTCTATGTTTGTTGATTTTTTTTTATAAAAAATGATTGTGTATATTAACAATATCTATATCTTTGTAAAAAAATAGAGCTCCTGTTAATTTTTTAGAGTTTCTATTGATGAGTTAGATTTGTGTTTAATGATATTTTGCACTGTTGAAAAATAGAAAATTATTTGAAAAGAAAAAACAATTTAGAAAGTGCATTGTTATATACTAGTAGTGATGTAATTTTGACGATGTAATTTTGACTAAGACAGAGCTAAGTGAATATAAATTAAACAACTTAATTAAAAATTGAACTTAATAATGACAAACATGAAAAAAATTTTACTTACAACTGTATTGGTATTAGCTTCTATAGGAGGAGCTTATGCGCAAGAGTTTTCTGAGAATACTGACAAATACAAAGTTGAAACAAACCGTTTCTGGAATAACTGGTTCATTAGTGCTGGGGGTGGTGTACAAATGTATTTTGGTGATGCTGACTCAAAAGCTAGTTTTAGTGATAGAATAGCTCCAGCTGTAGATATTTCTTTAGGAAAATGGTTTACTCCAGGATTAGGACTTCGTTTATCTTATAACGGTCTTCAAGCTAAAGGTGCTAGTATGAGAGATATGAATTATTCAACAGGTAATTCTTTTAATAAAGATGGTGCTACCTATTATGAAACTAAGTGGGATATGATGAACTTACATTCAGATGTATTGTTCGATTTAACCAATATGTTAGGTGGTTACAATCCTAATAGAGTTTATTCTTTCATTCCCTATGTAGGTTTTGGTTGGGCTCATTCTTATGATAGTCCACGCACTGATGAGCTAACTTTTAATGCAGGTCTTATCAACAAATTCCGCTTATCTCCAGCATTGGATCTTAATGTAGAATTCCGTGGATTCTTAGTAAAAGATGGATTTGATGGTGAGCAAGGTGGAAAAAGTTATGAAGGACTTGGTGGCGTTACTTTGGGATTGACATATAAATTTAAACAACGTGACTTCCAACGTGGTACAATTGTTACAACAGGTATCAGCGAAGACGAAATGCGTCGTATCCAAAATCAATTACGTGAATCACAAGCATATAATGATCAATTGAAAGCTGAATTAGAAGATGCTCGTAAGAATAAAGAAGTTGTAGTTGAAAAAGAAATTGTAGATGCTGCACCAAGAGTTATCTTCTTCCAAATCGGAAGCAGCAAAGTTTCAAAACAAGATAAAGTTCATTTACAGTATATGGCTGATGCTATGAAAGCTGGAGATTCTAACAAAGTTTATACTATCCGTGGTTATGCAGATAAACAAACAGGTAGTAGTTCTTGGAATGAGAAGCTAAGTAGAATGCGTGCTGAGGCTGTTCGTGATGTTTTAGTTGACGAGTTTGGAGTAAATTCTTCTCAAATTCAAATTGAAGGTAAAGGTGGAGTTGATACTATGTATTTTGATACTCCTTACTTGAGCCGTGTAGTTATTATGGAATAATCTCACATTGATGTATATAAAAAAAAGAGGTGCTATAATTAGCACCTCTTTTTTTTATAACTGTATTTCTCGTCCTGAAATAGCGTTATAGCTAAAAGTAATGTTATGGAAAAGAAAGATTCTTAGTGTGTTAAGCGTACGCAGAAGGATTATAGTATAGGTTCTTTAAGGTTATTCATTGTATCTGAAATAGAGCAAGGAGAAATTAACCTATTGTTGTAAAAAAAGTATGGTAAATAAGGATTCAGTTATTACTAATTGGCTTAAGAAATAGCTATTCTAGGATGGGAGAGCATCAAAAACCTAGCAATATGCAAAAGGTAAGAATTTCTTATCCGAAAAATTGACTGAATCACTAGTGAATAAAAAAACATATACCTGTGGATTCTTGGGTTAAGAATGTCAATTTATTATTGGAGTAAGTCCTTTATAATACAGCGAGAGTATGCTCTACAGGTTGGTTGAGTTAGTTTAAGGTGTTCTTGCTGCTATGTCCGTTGACAGGTGAGCTTTATTGTTTATTGTACAATTCTTTATTATGAAATAGGATTTGGAAGAGATAAATTGTTCTCTGTTCTTAAAGCTAATTATATGTTGATTCTTCTTAAGTGTAATTATCTCATAACTACTGGTTCGAATCATCTTTAGGAATATGTAAAATTTGATTGTAGATCTACCATTAATAATTCCGAAAAAGTTTTGTCTCAGATATAAATTGAATGGAGAAGTGATAACTGTTGTTTGGTTCTGTTTACAGATGATTATTCTAAGAATATTATAGGATATTGTGTCCCTGTCTCATTGCAGAAGACTCATTATGAGTTTTTGAAATGGGTATTAAACAAAGAAAATTTAAATATAAGATGAAGCTTGAAGCTAAAAAAACAAACAGTAGTAAGGTTGACCTTACTACTGTTTGTTGAATAGTTATCGT
>CAZFXK010000099.1:0-9055 GCA_964522975.1 uncultured Bacteroides sp.
TCCTTACACCAGGTTGCCATTACATCAAAATCAGCATAAGGATGGGTGTCTTGTCGTATGCCATTGATGCCGGCATATTCAATCCACCAAATACTGTTTTGTATCAAGTATTTAGCTACGTGTCTGTTTTGGTGATTCAAATCAGGCATGGACTCAACAAACCAACCTTTAGTAGCCAGTGTTTTATCATAATCGCTACTGTAAACATCATATTGAGTTGTTGTTTTATAGTGGGTTTGGGTATATTGCTGAGAAAAATTAAACCAGTCTTTTGAAGGCATATCCAGGAAAAAAGGATGATAACTTCCGCAATGATTAAAAATCATATCCATAACTACTTTTATGCCTTTATCTTGTGCTTTTTGAATCAAATCCTTAAACTCTTCATTCGATCCAAATCGGCGGTCCACAGTATAAAAATCGGTAACTGCATATCCGTGATATGAGCTTTCGGGCATATCATTTTCACAAATGGGATTCAACCAAATAGCGGTTACCCCCAAATCTTTTAAGTAATCCAAATTGTTAGCTATTCCTTGAATGTCTCCACCGTGTCTGGCATATTGATCTTCTCTGTTGATTGATTGTTCTCTCATTCCCGGTATAACATCATTGCTTGTATCTCCATTGGCAAATCTATCGGGCATAATCAGATAAAGCACATCACCGGAATTAAAACCTTTGCGGTTTCTTGAATCAGGATTTCTTTGTTTAAATTCATACTCTATCTGTTTTTTTTCTTTTCCTTGAGTCAAGGTAATTTGGAATTTTTCAGGAATAGCTTTACTTACATCTAAATAAAGAATTAAGTAGTTGGGGCTTTCCAAAGATACAACCTCTTTGATATCAATGTTTCTTGAATCGATGGTGACTTTTGAATTGCTAATGTCTTTTCCATACAATAAAATTTGCAATTCAGAGTTGACCATATCTGCCCACCAAAATTCGGGTTCTGTCTTGCTAATCTCCATAGAAAAGAGATAGGAGGAGGTGAGCCAAATGTTAAAAATAATAAACAGCAATTTTTTCATGCTTTGTGATTTTATTAGGTTAATAATCTATTTATCAGGATTAAATAAAGATAGAAAGAATCTTTATTTTGTTAAAAGTTTTAAGTGTTTAATTGTGAACTTGAAAAGCAAACGTTTGCCTTGCTCAATAGGTGATAATTTGATCTTGTTTTTTCGGATTTCTTCATCCGTTTTGTGTAAAAAAGAGTGTTTTATTTTTTCAAAAAGAGGCTATTTAAGAGATTTCAGATTCTTTTCAGAATAAAAAAGTATCTTAATGGCAAAAAGCAATAGAATGAAAGTGTTAATAATAGAAGATGACGCATCATTACGAGAAATAGTAAAGCGTGCTTTGTTAGAAGAGCATTATATCGTAGAATTGGCTGAAGATTATAGAACAGCCATTCAAAAGATCAATGATTACTCTTATGATTGTATTTTACTGGATATTATGTTACCCGATGGGAGTGGGATGGATGTTCTTAAACAATTAAAGAAGAAGGGTAAAAAAGAATCTGTAATCATTCTTTCGGCTAAAGATTCTATTGATGATAAGGTATTAGGATTAGAAATCGGAGCTGATGATTACTTATCAAAACCTTTTCATTTGGCCGAACTGAAAGCCCGCATACGAAGTGTAATCCGAAGAAATCAACAGGGTGGGGAGATGAGTATTCAAGTAGGAAACACAAAAATAATACCTCAATCACATCAGGTTTTCGTAGAAGAACAACCCTTGGAACTGCTTCGTAAAGAGTATGACATATTGCATTACTTTATGACACGTCCTGAATATATTGTGGATAAAACGGTATTAGCAGAGGCAGTTTGGGGTGATCATATTGATCAAGTGGATAGTTTTGATTTTATTTATGCACAAATAAAAAATTTAAGGCGAAAGTTGAAACAAAGGAATGCCACCATTGAGATTAAAGCCGTTTATGGATTGGGGTATAAATTAGTGGAAATTTAATATAAGTGAAATGCGTTTAGTTTATAATGTTGTCCTTCGTGTTTCTATAGCCGTTGTCCTTCTCTTTACTTTATGGGGAGTTATTTTTTACTATTCTATTTTAGATGAGGTGGATGATGAATTAAACGATGCATTGGAAGTTTATTCTGATCAAATCATAAAGAGGACTTTGGCCAATAGGGAATTACCCCCTAAAATTGATGGTTCAAATAATATTTATCATATAGAAAAAGTGTCGTCTGTTTATGTACAAAAGGTTCAATCCATCAGTTATAAAGATACGATGATATATATTCCGGAAAGGCGAGAGAAAGAGCCGGCACGTGTTTTGCGTACAATTTTCAAAGATAGGAATGATCAATATTATGAATTGGCTGTCTATACTCCCACTATAGAAAAAGAGGATTTATTAGAAGCTATTTTCGGGTGGTTGGCCGTTCTCTATGCTTTGTTGTTATTAACCGTGATTTTTATTAATGTATGGGTTTTTAATAGGAGTTTAAATCCATTGTATGTATTGTTAGATTGGGTTGATGGATATCAGTTAGGGACAGCTAATCCTCCACTAGATAATAAAACAAATATCAGAGAATTTAAAAAGTTAAATGAGGCCTTAATCCGTCATATTAATCGTTCTGAAAAAACATATAATGATCAAAAGTTATTCATTGGTAATGCTTCACATGAAATGCAAACGCCTTTAGCCATCTGTATTAATCGGTCAGAATGGTTAATTAATCGCCCGGATTTGAGCAAAGAACAGTTGGAGGAGTTATTAAAAATAAAGCAAACTCTAAACTACTTGGTCAAATTAAATAAATCGTTGTTGTTTTTATCTAAAATTGAAAACAGACAGTTTCAGGAGACAACTTTAATAAATATGAATGAATTAATTAAAGAGCATTTAATTGATTATGAGGAAATCTATGAATATAAGAAAATTAAGGTTTCTGTTGTAGAAACCAGCCAAGTAGAGTTGAGAATGAATGAAACTCTAGCCATAAGTTTGGTTACTAATTTACTTCGTAATGCATTTGTACATAGTGCGGAGGAAGGAATAATTAGTATAGCCATTCAACCCAATCAGATTGTTTTTTCTAACCGTGCGAAAGAAGGTCCGTTAGATAAAGGTAAAGTTTTCCAACGATTTTATCAGCAGAAGAAAAAAGAGGGATCTACAGGACTGGGGCTCGTTATTATTCGTTCCATCTGTGAAACCTATGATGTTTCCATTGATTATGAGTATCACGATGATTTTCATTCTTTTATTTTGAGTTGGTGATTCCGTTAATGGAGTTCAATTAGTTATTTCAGAAAAAATACAGAATCGTTTTTTATGTTTGTGAAGAAGAAGTCAATCATTGTGTTTTTAATTAGAAGAAGATGAAAAGAATATTTGCATTGTTCGTTGTAATGACTGTTTTATGTGTGACAGTGGTGCAAGCCGGAGAAGATCGGGGCATTCCTCCTGAACAGCTTCCTCAAGAAATCAAAGTGTTTTTAAGCACTCATTTTTCAAATGAAAAGATCGCCTTGGTAAAAATGGAGAAGGAATTTTGGAGTACCGAGTATAAGGTTTATTTGGTTGGAGGGACTAAAATTGAATTTGGTAAGGATAATGAATGGAAGGAGATAGATTGTGAATACGGTGAAGTTCCTACTTCCATAATCCCTCCAAAAATTCAACATTTTGTAAAAGCAAACTATCCTAATCAAAAGATTATTCAGTTAAAGAAAAATGGCAAGCGTAAAAAAAAGTATGAAATAGAACTGGATAATTCAATGGAGATTGAGTTTGATAACGATTTTAATGTGGTTGATATTGATCAATAAGTCAGTTTTTTTTGTACTGAATTTAGATTAAATGGAGAAAAATCGCTGCAATTTTTTTTACGGACTTTTATTTCAGAAATATTTCAACATTGGGTAGTATCTTTGTAAAAGAAGTAAATAAATAAAACAAAAAGAAATGAAAAGAATTATATCTATTTTAATGGTGTTTTTTGCTCTAACAGTAGGAGTGAAAGCTAGTGATGATAAACCAATAAGTATTGAACAGTTGCCTAAAGTAGCAAAAGAGTTTTTGAATACTCATTTTTCAAATGAAAAAATAGCAGTTATAAAAATGGACAAAGGTTTTTTTGATACTGATTATGAGGTTTTGTTTTCTAACGGACATGAGGTGAAATTTAATAAAGATGGAGAGTGGGAAGAAGTTGACTGTGCTCGCTCGGAAGTTCCCGTGCTCATTATTCCTAATGAAATAAAACACTATGTGAGTGTTAATTATCCTGATAGGAAAGTAACCCATATTGAAAAGAAGAATAAGCGGAATAAAAGTTATGAAATTGAATTAGATGACTCCATTGAAATCTCCTTTGATAAAAATTATGTAGTGGTAGATATTGATTTTTAAACGAGGTGAAAATATTAGGTATTAACTTTAATTAGAAAAAGATGAAAACGAAATTTTTAGGTTTAATTTGTTTGCTACTACTAGGTATTGCTTACGGCTGTAGTGATGATGATACTGATTTTGGTTTTGTAGATGATGTTACAAAGGAAGCTTTTTTAAAAGATTTTCCTGAGGCAACAGGGATAAAATGGGAAAAGAAACAGGACTACTATGTGGCAGAGTTTTATGTAGAGAAACATGAAATGGAAGCTTGGTACGATAATGTTGGTAAACTTTATATAACAGAAAAAGATATTTCTAAAGAGGAGTTGCCCGCAACTGTACAAGAGGCTCTTAAGAAGTCTGCTTATGCCGATTGGAAAATTGATGATATTGATCAGTATAATCGTGAAGGATATGAAACACTTTATATCATAGAGGTTGAGCGTGGAGAAGATGAAGTTGATTTAGTGTATAATGAAGAGGGTGTACTATTAAAAGAAATAGTCGATAATCCGGGGGGACACAATCCGGGAGACTATATAATTCCTGAATTACCCAGTGGAATAAAAGATTATTTAGATAAAAATCATAAAAATGCTCGTATAGTGGATGTTGATCGTGAATCTGCAAAATGGGAAGTTGAAATAGTTGAAGATAGGGTCAAAAAAGAACTTGATTTTGATAAAGATGGAAAAACTTGGTTGCAAACGAAATGGGAGATAAAAGAAAATGAAATCCCTGAAGCTGTTAAAACCGGAATAAAAAACTCTCAATATGCTGATTGGGAAATCGACGATGTGGATTATATCACAAATCTGGAAGGTGAATTTTATAAAATAGAATTTGAAAAGAAAGGACAGAAAGACGTTGAAGTAGTATTTAAGGTCGATGGTTCTATAGTAGGGAAATAAACGACTAGAGAAGTAAAAGCAAAGAGGCACTCACAATCTGAGTGCCTCTTTGCTTTTTTGATAGGAATGGGGAAATATTTAATTCAGGACTATTATTGCTCGGTCTGGGATAGACGCACCTTCAGTCTGGGACAGAAAGAGCCTTGGTCTGGGTTAAACCATTCTTCGGTCTGGGACCGTCGTTTAATCTGCTTTTACAATTCTGATGGCATTCAAAATCGTTTCTCCTTGAATAGGTATAAATTTTATATCAATCCCTTTATCATCCATTACATCAACTTCAATTTTTTTTATAATGGCTCTTCCAACTCCAATTTCCTTTGGAATATTATATTTTTCTAATATTTTTTGAGAGTTAATAAGAATATCAAATACCCTTGGTTTAACTTTTTCATATATTCTATCATTACCTAAATTATAGGCTAGTTTTTCTTTATCTTCTTCTTTATTGAAGTCTGCCCAATACAGATAGACATAATATTTACCCTTTGGGACATCAGCTTTAAAGGCTTCAATATTTACTCGTTGTGTTTGAAAAATAGGATCTTTATCTGTACCTATAATATCCAAATCAGCAGTAGGTAATGAGCCAAAGCTTGTTTTTGCCCTATAAGGTTCCCCTCCAATAAAACCCCAACTCCCTTCTTGATATTCTTTCTCCGGCATCCATGCCGTTTTTGTTGTTTTATCTTCAAAAGAACATTGAGTTCCTAAAAGGACATTGAGTTCTTGAAATTCTTCATCTAGTTTAAATGGTATTATTCTAAAATCAATTTCAGCCATATCTGTGACTTTAGTCATATTGGCATCTGCCCTTATGATATTAATTCCTTGTATAAATGTGGCTTCTGTTTTGGCTATACCATTAATAACCGATAGGGTGCCTAAGTGAGTTCCATTATGATATAAATCAACTTGATCTTGATTTGAATATATTTTTATTTCTTGTTTATATGTTTTAGATCCATCTGTTATTGCTGCAGCTCTATATTTCCAGTCAGAAGAAGCTATTTTAACAAAAGGGGTAGTGGTTAAATGGGCTTTATATAAGTAATATGTGTTTTTGGGGGTTCTATCTAATCCGGTAATTCCTTTACTATTAATACGAGGAACAGCATCTGTTCTGCTTTCCGAATGAAAATCATTAAGATTCCAAATGTTAGTTCCTGCGATGAAATCATGCTTTAAGAAAACTTTCAAATAATGTTCATGGAATTTATCTCCAAATTCAACGCTAAAATCAAATCGTTCCGGCTTTTCACTGTGTATTCTAACATCAACATCTGCACCATATTCACTTATAAATAGAGGAATATCAGGGTTCTTCTCTTTGAATCGAAGTATGATATTTTCAATTTTTTTTATCCCCGGAGAATACCAACCGGAATATAAATTAAGTCCAATGGTCATAGGAATTTTATTTAATCCGGCTTCTTCATATCTTTTGAATCCGGCATGAAAAGGAATCTGTGTATATCGGTATGGATCTAAAGTTCTAATGTATTTTTCTATAGATGAGGCTTGTCGGTTTACTTCTTGACAATATTCTTTATATTCTGCTGTGCCTGTTTTATAGGGTGGACGCAACATCACTTCATTCATATAAGTCCATAAAACCAATGACGGATGATTAAAGTTTTGTTTCATCATTTCATCCATCATATCAATGGAATTGCTTAAATACTCCTCACTTTCTGTCACAGCATTGATAACCGGTATTTCAACCGAAGTTACTATTCCTAATTTGTCACATAAATCGAGAATTAAGGGGTCTTGTGGATAGTGTGCTATTCTCAGAAAGTTGCCCCCCATCTCTTTTAGTAATTGTATATCGCGTATATGAAATTCATCTTCTAAAGCGTTTCCTTTACCTTTAAAGCATTGATGACGGCAAGTTCCCATTAGCTTAATATGTTCTCCATTCAAGAAGAAACCCTTTTCAGCATCAAAAGTAAACCAACGGAGTCCAAAATTCTCTACTAATTCATCTAAAACCTCATCAGTTTTTTGATCTCGTAAAATTGTTCTTAGAGTATATCTATTGGGAGATTGAATGGACCATAAAGAGGGAGATTTTATTTGGAAGCGTTTCGATTTTATATGGTTTTCAGTTCCTCCTTCAAGCGTGATTTTTTCTGTTGTTTTTGTTACAAGATTTCCTTCCGGAGATAAAATGTTATATTCTATCTGAACTTTTTTATTTTCCTTACTGTAATTGTTTATTAGGGTCTTCGTTTCAATTTCTGCCTTTTCTTGTGATACTTTAGGCGTTGTAATATAAAGTCCGTCAGAGGCCTTGTCTGAAAGAGAGAAGTGTACTTGATTTTCTATCTGAAGATAAACATCGCGGTAGATACCTCCAAAAAACGTAAAATCGGCACTTAGCGGAGGTATTTGTTCATTATGATTATTATCTACTTTAATGCTAATGAGATTCTCTGCATCTCTTTGGATGAAAGAGGTGATATCGAAGCAGAAACGTGTATAACCTCCTTTGTGTATACCCACATAGCTTCCATTTATATATACTTCGGTTACCTGATTGGCTCCTTCAAAATATAGGTATACTATTTTATCTTTAGCTATATTGTCAATATACAGATTTTTACGGTACCAACCTTGTCCTCTGAAATAACCCGGAATTTCATCAGTGGCATCTTGAGCATTCCAAGTATGAGGAAGCGATACAACCTCCCACGACGTGTCATTGAAGTTAGTTGCATAAGCTGTTGAACTGTCGGTTAAAGCAAATTTCCAAGCTTCGTTGATTGAATATTTTAACTTGGAAGAGTATGCATTCATTACAAATAAAACGTAGAATAGAAGTAAGAATATCTTTTTCATATATAGATTCGTTTATGTGTGTATTTATTTTTAGATGTAAAAGAGGGATTATTTTGCGTATAATAACCATTTAATATCTGTGTTTTTTGTTTTACAGTGGTTGTCAAAAAGTCTATCATATTTTTTATTTTCATTAAAGAAGGTAGACCGTTTAATTAGCCAGCATAATGTTTCTTGACTTTGATCCCAGTCTGTAAGCTGTTGGTATGGAAAATCTTTTTCTGCTTTCCCAAGATATTGTGTGACAAAATCTATGGCTTTATTAATTAATTTTCCAGAGGGCGATGTAACGTTGTATAAATCAATGTTTAAGGTTTTGGCCAAAGAACAAAAATCAAGAATATGATTAAGATTGAAAATGGAATAATGTAAAGCTAAGGTTCGTGTTAATTCAAAAGGTTGACTACCATCAGGTTTTATTTGTTTAGCTAATCTTTCTTCAGGAAACCTTGAAATGAAGTCTTTTGCTATATTTTGTTTATTTACAAATAGTGCATAAGCCACAACCTGTACATCATAAGCAATTGAGTGATTATTTTTGGCCTTAGCACATTGTTGTCCTAATTTACTTGTAAGAAGCCAATCCAGAAAATCTGAAAACCATTTTACTAATCCTTCATAATCCTCTCTGCCCATTGCAGACGATTGAGATAGAATCTTGATGGATTGAATCATATAAACAAATCCATACGTATCAATAATTCCTTCACTACGGCCTTCATCGTTGTTATGTCCTTTTATCACTTGTGCATAGTTGAGATTAGGGTTCATCTTAGTGTTTTTATTTAAGAACCATAATCTTAAATATTCCATGGCTTTATGGGCATATTTTTCATTAGCTGTAAAAAAATAAGCATAAGCCAGACTGTAAATATTCAGCATAATGTTTACCAGTTAATAGGTTAATAGCTTAAGTGTT
>CAZFXK010000100.1:0-8994 GCA_964522975.1 uncultured Bacteroides sp.
TGAATGATACGATTCATTTAAACAATAAAAAGCTCTATCGTTTCTCTAGCGATAAGGAACTTTATCAGAACAGATATTTCCTCCGTCCGGGGAAGTATAGGTTGTATAAAGATATAGATGTTCTATTAGCTAAAGCGTTTTATTTACTCCCCTAATGTGTATTGATGGAGATTGAAACAGAAAAAAGAAGAGCAAAAAATCGGAATGAAAATTCCATCAAATTAGAGATGTTTGTTTGTCTTAGTAGTGATTAAGCTCTTTCTTAAAGAATACAAAAAAAGAATGTCTATTATTTAATAATAGACTAAAATATAGTCTGTTGTGAGGTAAAAAGCATCTGTTATGCTCTCTTTTATTCTTGATGTAACCAAAGCAAAACAAAATGCAACATTTGTAGCAAAGAGGTAACCCAGGCATAGTCATTTGGAATATCCATTTTCACCTTAATCTATTATTCTATTTACATTTGTATGCAGATATTTTCTTAAACACTAATAGTATGAAAAATAAATTACAGTTACTCATTGGAATGGGATGTCTTTGTTTCTGGCTCATCTCTTGTGCCCAACCTCCTTATAAAAACACAAGTTTATCTCCTGAAGAGCGTGCTGATGATTTGGTGGAACGCCTTACCTTAGAAGAAAAGGCGATATTGATGCAAAACACCTCTCCGGCTATTCCTCGTTTAGGTATCAAAGCTTATGACTGGTGGAATGAAGCTCTGCATGGAGTGGGACGCGCCGGACTGGCTACAGTGTTTCCACAAGCCATAGGTATGGCTGCTTCTTTTAATGATGCATTACTTTATGAGGTCTTCACTGCTGTTTCAGATGAGGCACGGGCTAAAACTACGGAATTTAGCAAGGCTGGAGAATTGAAACGTTATCAAGGTCTCACTATGTGGACTCCAAATATTAATATTTTCCGTGATCCGCGTTGGGGTAGAGGACAAGAAACCTATGGAGAAGATCCTTATTTGACTGGTCAAATGGGAATGGCTGTTGTACGTGGTTTGCAAGGTCCCAAAGAAGAGAAATATGATAAGTTACACGCTTGTGCTAAGCACTTTGCGGTTCATTCCGGACCGGAGTGGAATCGTCATAGCTTTAATGTAGAACATATTGATCCTCGTGATTTATGGGAGACTTATCTGCCGGCCTTTAAAGATTTGGTGCAGAAAGCAGATGTAAAAGAGGTGATGTGTGCTTATAATCGTTTTGAGGGCGATCCTTGTTGTGGAAGTGATCGTTTGTTAGTACAGATTCTTCGGGAAGAGTGGGGGTATGAAGGTGTTATCGTTTCCGATTGTTGGGCAATCAATGATTTCTATACTAAAGGAGCTCATGAAACGGAGCCAGACGTGCAACATGCCTCGGCTAAAGCTGTTTTGATGGGAACGGATCTTGAATGTGGAGAAAGTTATGCTTCGCTCCCTCAAGCTGTGAAAGAGGGCCTAATTGATGAAAAACAAATTGATGTTTCCTTGAAACGTTTAATGAAAGCACGTTTTGAATTGGGTGAAATGGATACAAATGTGTCATGGACTAAAATTCCTTATAGTGTTGTAAATAGTGAGAAGCATCAGGAGTTAGCGTTGCGTATGGCACGTGAAAGTCTTGTTCTCTTGCAAAATAAGCAGGATATACTGCCATTGAATAAAAATATAAAAGTTGCTCTTGTAGGCCCTAATGCTAATGATTCCGTAATGCAGTGGGGGAACTATAATGGTTTTCCTGGACATACGGTCACTTTGATGGAGGGTATTCGGGAATACTTGCCGGAATCACAAATTATATACGAACCGGGTTGTGATCTTACTTCTGATGTAACGTTACAAAGTGTATTTCAAGAGTGTAGTATAGATGGAAAACAAGGTTTTAGTGCGAAATATTGGAACAACACAGAGCAAGAAGGTACTCCTGATGTCATAACGCAGATTAGTACCCCTTTTCATTTCATTACTACTGGTGCTACGACTTTTGCTGCCGGTGTGAATCTTACTGATTTTTCTGCAAGTTATGAGTCTGTTTTTCGCCCAACGAAGAGTGAGGATATTGCTTTCCGTTTTCAAACACATGGTGTTACTCAGCTTTCTATTGACGGAGAAAAAGTTGCAGAAGGTATGAACTTTAAAAATAATGCTAAGATTTATACTCTTCAAGCAGAAGCGGGTGAAGAATATCGTATTAAGATTGACTTTACATTCCGTTTTCGGGATGCTGCTCTTAGTTTTGATATGGGACGTGAAATTCCGGTTGATTTGAAAAGTACCATTGCAAAAGTCAAAGATGCAGATATCGTTATTTTTGCCGGTGGTATATCTCCGGCTGTTGAAGGTGAGGAAATGCACGTTGACATTCCAGGATTTAAAGGAGGTGATCGTGAAACGATTGAACTTCCATCTATTCAAAATCGTTTGCTTACTGAATTGAAGAAAGCAGGGAAGAGGATTGTTTTTGTTAACTTTTCCGGTTCGGCAATTGCTTTGACTTCGGAATCAGAAACTTGTGATGCCATTCTACAGGCATGGTATCCTGGTCAAGCTGGTGGTACGGCGATTGCAAATGTGCTTTTTGGAGATTATAATCCAGCAGGACGCCTTCCGGTTACTTTTTACAAAAGTACGCATCAGTTGCCTGATTTCGAAGACTACTCTATGAAAGGACGTACTTACCGTTATATGACGGAAACTCCACTTTTTCCTTTTGGGTATGGCTTAAGTTATACTACTTTTCAATATGGAGAAGCTTTGTTAAGTGATTCAGAACTCAAAAGCGATGAACCAGTAACTTTGACTATTCCTGTTAGCAACATAGGTAAACGAGACGGAGAAGAGGTTGTACAGATTTATTTGCGTCGTTTGGGTGAAACGAAAGGCCCCTCGCATGCACTCCGAGCCTTTGAGCGTATATTCATTGCAAGAGGAACAACGCAAGATGTGACTTTTTCGTTAACTAAAGAGGATTTTGAATGGTTTGATACAGAAACGAATACGATGCGTCCCATTGAAGGTAATTATGAAGTACTTTATGGCGGTTCTTCCGAACTGAAACAGTTGAAGTCAATTCTAATAACTCTAAAATAAAATTAAGTTTGATGAGGAGTCTAAGGGTATTATAAATAAAAGGCACAAGTTTTTTTCATTAGAGGAGTATATAGATGGCTATGATATGACAAAGACTTCCGATTAAAACGAAAAAATGAAAAATGGTGTGGGTGTATTTTCTTTGAATTAATGAATAAAATCCAGCACCAATAATGTAAGATACACCGCCGGCAATTATCCACCAGAATACAGCCATTTTATCTGTAGCATGCAATGCTGTAATAAGAGGCTTGATTGCCACAAGAATAGAACATCCCATTAATATATAGCAAAGGGTTTTAATATGGCTGTGTTTATCCGATTTTTTTAGGCTAATAGCAATACCGATAAAAGCAAATAGCCAGACAAAAGTTAATATGATCCATATCCAAACTTTGTCTTCTTGAAGAGAGATTAAAGTTAATGGAGTATATGTGCCGGCTATATGAAGGTAGATTGCAGCATGATCTAATTTTTGGAATAGCTGTTTTTTTCGACCTACAGGTAAATAATGATAATAGGTGGAGGTGGTGTAGCTAGAGAGCATACCAAATAAATAGATAAATACAGAGAGAATAATAATGAACTGTTGAGATTGAAAAGCTTTTTGTAATAAGAAAAAGCCGGCTACAATACCCAACAAAATACCCAATAAATGAGAGATGCTATTAGCTATTTCCTCTTGGCGTGAATATTCTCTTGCTCGTGTCAAAATTTATGTGTCTTATTGGATAGCTTTTTATTATTTAGGTTTTAGATATTATTGTGTACTCAATGCTTTTTCCTCTTAAATATACTTTAATTGATGGATTTTTGAAATGGAAATTCTATAAAAGTGTCTGTATTTAAATGAAAAAAGTACATATAATTATCTAAATATTTTTTATACTTTGTTGTTTGAAATAATTTGAAACAAAAAAGGCTACTGTAGTTAGTAGCCTTTTTCTTAATATCGTTATAATATATTATTAATATCGATTATCACCATATCCTCTGCCTCTGTTACTGTTGAAAGAACGAGCAGGTCTTTCTTTACGAGGTCTAGCCTCTGATACGGCAATTGTACGGCTGTCGTACTCTATGCCATCTAATTCTGAAATTGCTTTAGTTGCTTCGTCAGTATTTTCCATTTCTACAAAACCAAATCCTTTAGATTTGCCGGTTGCACGATCCATAATAACTCTAGCTGAAGTGACTTCTCCATACTCTTGAAATAGGCCTTCTAAATCTGCATCGGTAATACCGTAGCTAAGACCTCCAATAAAAATGTTCATTTTTTATAATATAAATTGTTAATAAAATTAGATGAGTATGATTATTACAAAACAGACTATACTTAAATTGATTTAATTTGAAGGAAAGAATGGATATGCCATAAAAAACTCAAATGTTGCAGCAAAATTAGTGATAATTTATTTACTTTACACTACAATGTGTGGTTTATTTTCTGAATTTATTTCAATAGCGTTCAATCCTTTCGTTCCACGTTCCAATTTGAATGAAACTATATCATTCTCTTTGATGTCTGTGTAGGCATTGCTTCTGTGAAAAAAATATTTATTTGTACTATTTTTATCTTTAATAAATCCGAAGCCTTTATTTTCATTATAAAATTCAACGCGACCTGTAAATAACTGAATTTTTTCATCCTCCGGTTTTTTAGGAACAGATATTTCGATATCATCAAGGTTGATTTTCTCTTTTTTGGCTTCAGGAGGAGTATCAGTTATTATTCCATTTTCATCGATATAAGCAATCATATCCTCAAAAGATTGGGTTGGACTGTTTTTCCTCTCTTCTTTTCTTTTCTCTTTTTCTTTTCTCTTTTCTTGTTTTCTTTTTTGTACTTCTTTCTTGTAAAATGAATTGGATTTCGCCATATGTTTTTATGTTTTATTATTAATTAAGTATTCTTTCTTGTATCCATCGGCTTATTTTTTTAAGCTAAATGTTGTTCTTTAGTTTGATACCATAAGTTTTTTCCCTGTTAACTTTTGTATCTCCTTTAGTTTTATCTCTTCCTGATCGGTGCAGAATGATAAAGCAACACCTGTGTTCCCAGCTCTTCCGGTGCGTCCGATGCGATGCACATAAGTTTCTGCAATATCCGGCAAGTCGTAATTAATGACTAAATCCAGATTGTGAATATCAATGCCCCTAGCTGCGATATCGGTTGCTATAAGGGTTTGGATTTTGTGTAATTTAAAATCTGATAAAGCTCGTTGTCTGGCATTTTGTGATTTATTTCCATGAATTGCAGCACTTTCTATTCCGGATTTACAAAGCATTCGAGCTATTTTGTCTGCACCATGTTTTGTGCGAGAAAATATGAGTGCGGATTTCTTTTTGTTTCTTTTTAATACGTTTATCAGCAAGCTTTTTTTCTCTTGTTTATCTACAAAATAGATGTATTGTTCTATGGCATCTACAGTTGATGATGTGGGGGTTACTTCTACTTTTACCGGATGCTTTAGAATTGAGTTTGAGAGAGTAGCTATCGATGAAGGCATAGTAGCTGAGAAGAAGAGCGTTTGTTTTTCTTTTGGTAGTTTAGGTAATAAACGTTTTATGTCATTAATAAACCCCATATCCAGCATTCTATCGGCTTCATCCAAGACAAAGTGTTGAATGGAATGAAGTTTGATGAATCCTTGTTGCATCAAATCAAGTAAACGCCCCGGAGTAGCTACCAATATATCTATTCCTGTTTTTAATTCTGTTACTTGTGCATTTTGTTTCACTCCTCCATAAATTACACTATGTCGGATATCAGTATAGCAAGTATAATCCTTGAGACTCTCATTGATTTGAATGGCTAATTCTCGTGTTGGAGTTAATATTAAAGCTTTAATATCTCTTTTCTTTTCGTTAGTCTTATTCAAATGTAATTGTTGTATGATGGGAATGGCAAAAGCAGCAGTTTTTCCTGTACCTGTTTGTGCTAATCCCAGTATGTCGCGATGGTTGAGTGCCGGTATAATCGCTTTTCTCTGTATTGGAGTAGGAGTTGTATATCCTTTTTTGTTTAAAGCCATTACTATGGGCTCAATAATATTTAATTCTTTAAATGTCATAATTTGTTTTCATCTTAATAATCAATTCACAGTATCAATTGTATTCTATCTAATTGATGGCTTGAATTATTGTTTGTTTTGTTTTTTTAAAAAGTTCAGGAAAAGGATATTCTTTTACTGGGATGGGATCATGAATTATAAACTCAAGTTTATTTCCTATGTCTAATGGAAAGGATCCCCATCTTGTCATTTTCCATGAGTTGTTGATTGTAACCGGAACTATATAGGCAGAAGGAGCATATTTGCAAAGAATTTTTAATCCGTTTTCTGCAAAGGGGCCGGGTTTACCGGTTTTACTCCTAGTACCTTCGGGAAATAGCACAGTTGCCCGCTTATTTTGTTCTATATATTGAGCCATTTTTTTTATTGCAGATAACGATTGTTTTCCATCTTTCCTGTTAATAAGTACAGAACCTCCCCGTCTTAGGTTATAAGATATACTGGGAATACCTTTACCCAGTTCAATCTTACTGATGAATTTAGGGTGTACTTTTCTCATAAACCAGCTTATGGTAGTGATATCGTACAGGCTCTGATGATTAGCGGCAATAATTAAGGGAACACCAGAAGGAATCTTGTTCAAATTACATATCTTATATCTTGTTCCCAAAATATAGGTGTTGGCTACCAAGAAAAAACATAAAATGTCTACGCTTTTTTTATGGGCTTCGTAGCCAAATAAGTTAAAACACACCCATTGTATAATATGAAAGATAACTAAAGTGCTACCAAACAATAAATAATAGAGGATGGAAAGAGGATATGCTATTATTTTTTGCATTTATGATTAACTCTAAGATTCTCTTTTAAGATTTGCATTCAGAAATTCAACTTTCAACTTGTTTATAACTTCCTTTACACTGGATATTTTTTCAGATAAATGAACATTGGCCCCGGAAAATGCATATCCTTTTTTCATATTCCCTTTTGCTGCTTGATATAATGCTTGAATGATGCAATAAGGACTTTTTGTGTAATCGCATGTTTTAATACAGTGAAAAGGGCATTTCTTTGGCTTTTCCAGTCCTTTTTCAACGTTTTGGATAAATTCTCCGCTTATAGCCCTTCCTGGCATCCCTACAGGGCTTTGTATGATTTTTATGTCTTCTTGATTGGCGTTTACATAAACATTTTTAAATGTTTCGGAGGCATCACACTCTGTAGTAGTAACAAACAGTGTTCCTATTTGTACCCCGGAAGCACCTAATTTAATGAAACGATGAATATCATCACCGGATGAGATTCCACCTGCTGCAATGATAGGGATGTTTTTTATATCTTTGTATGAGTTGACTATTTCCAAGGTTTCCGGGATAAGGTGTTCCAAAGCATATTGTTCATCTTCAAGTTGATTAATCTTAAAACCTAAGTGGCCACCTGCTTTAGGTCCTTCTACTACAATGGCATCAGGTAAATAACCATAATTATGATTCCATTTGTCGCATATTATTTTTGCTGCTCTAGAAGATGATACGATTGGAACAAGTTTAGTTTGGCTTTCTTGGGTTAAGTATGAGGGTAAATCGAAAGGAAGTCCTGCTCCCGCAAATATAACATCAATTTTTTCGGCAATTGATGTTTTTACCATATCGGCATAGTTGGTTAAAGCCACCATAATATTTACTCCAATGGTACCCTTACTCTTTTCTCTGGCTTTTTTTATTTCATCCTTTAGTCCGGAGATACACTTACTTAAATAGTCTCCCGGAGATTTATGATAGATTAATCCCAATCCGGCGCACGATATAACACCAATACCACCTTCATTGGCGACAGCTGATGCTAGTCCGGACAACGAAACCCCAACACCCATTCCTCCTTGAATAATGGGTAGTTTTATTTCTAAGTTTCCTAAAAAAAATGATTTCATATTTATCGGAAATGTGTCACGACAATGATGTTTCACATTTTCGAGACTTGTTATTACTAATTAATACAAAAAACAAGAAAGTTGATTTTGCTGTCGATTCTGACGATGGAAAGATCCGCTAAATAATAGGGGAGCAAAACATAGAAAAGAAAGGTACAATATGAACTTAACTCTTGAAGTTATAAAGATACGAAAATAAATTAATATCCTTGCAAAAGAACTAAAATTTAGGATTTATTTTCTAATGGAGGGAGGTGAGAATAAGGAATAATAATAGATTTTGAATTCTGTAAAGCAAGTGTTCTTTCTCTTTTTTGTTTATAAAAAAAGAACCTAATAAAAATTATCATGGGGTGTGAATGTCTTTCTTGCTTTTTCGGGGTTGTAAAACTATAATGAGGTTAAAGTTATGTAGTTGGAATTTGCTATTTTGAAATGCTTCCGGAGCCGGAATAAATGATGAAAAATATCGATCCCAGACCAACGAGGGTTCGGTCTGGGACAAACCCCTCTTCGGTCTGGGTTAAACCTCTCCTCGGTCCGGGAGAGAATTTAAAGACATCTTTAGTCAATTCACAAGTATATTATACCTTCATTTAGGATGTCATAAACAGAGCTGGTTTTCTACCAATCACGTTCTCTCATAAGAGTTTCATCCTCTACATCCAGGTCAAAATGTTCTATTATATTTCTAATTGTTTGCCCTATGGATTCTCTTGCTACGGTTTCTATTTCACTATCGTTTTCGAAAAATTCATCTTGTAAGTCATTGATGCCAATAATTACTTGGTCGAATTTTTTTTGTATGATATCAAGGTCTTTTTCTCCATTTTCTAATAATTCTACCCCTTCCTTAATAAATGCTTGATTTGATCTACAAGGAATTTAGGAAAATAAGTGTCATTATACATATCTACCAAATAGAGTTCTTCCTTAAATTTGTCGATTTTATTCCTCTCTTTCAT
>CAZFXK010000101.1:0-8243 GCA_964522975.1 uncultured Bacteroides sp.
CTCTTTTTTCTTAATTGCTAATATGACAACTCCACTTAGAGGAATGTTTTAAAATATGTTATATAACACAGGCTTTTCATTGGGGAATTTGGAGAAAGAACCAAATCCCGTTATCTTTGAATTGTGTTTTTCATAGTATTAGATTTAAGGTTAACAAAGATTGGAGCAAAGCGTTGCTCCTTTTTTATTTTAAACTCTTTTTAACCGAAACAACTCATTAAATCTTGCTTCAATTTTTTTATCCTTAGTATCTTTGTTCATTCATTAATGATTTGCTTATGATTGTTTGTATCGCTGAGAAACCTTCGGTAGCACGGGATATTGCGTCTATTCTTGGTGCACACCAGCGTAAAGAAGGATATATGGAAGGTAATGGTTATCAAGTTACCTGGACTTTTGGTCATCTTTGTACTCTGAAAGAACCTCACGAGTATACTGATGCCTGGAAAGCTTGGCGTTTGGGTACATTGCCAATGATACCTCCACGTTTTGGTATCCGATTAATCAGCAATCCTACTTATGAAAAGCAATTCTCCATAATAAAAGAGTTAATGCAGCATGCTTCGCTAATCATTAATTGTGGTGATGCGGGGCAAGAGGGTGAACTTATACAACGCTGGGTTATTCAAAAAACAGGAGCAAAATGTCCGGTTAAACGACTGTGGATTTCCTCTTTGACTGAAGAGTCCATAAAGGAGGGATTTCAAAACTTAAAAGATGAGTCGGCTTTTCAGTTATTGTATGAAGCTGGTCTTGCCCGTGCAATAGGGGATTGGTTGTTAGGGATGAATGCCACTCGTTTGTACACCCAGAAATATGCTCAAGGTCGTCAGGTTCTATCTATTGGTAGAGTGCAGACTCCTACATTAGCTTTGATTGTCAATCGTTATTTGGAAATAGAAAAATTCAATCCTGAGCCTTATTGGGAGCTTAAGACGATTTATAGGGAAACCACTTTTTCAGCAACACAAGGGCGATTTCCATCCCAAGAAGAAGGAGAGAAATTCTTAGAACGTATAAAAGATAAAGAGTTCACCGTTTCGTCCATAAAAAGAAAGAAGGGAAATGAATATCCTTTACGTCTTTTTGATTTGACTTCATTGCAAGTAGAATGTAATAAAAAGTATGCTTACTCTGCAGATGATACATTAAAAACCATACAATCCCTTTATGAAAAGAAGCTAACAACCTATCCCAGAGTAGATACAACCTATTTAAGTACGGATATTTACCCTAAGTGTCCTAAAATATTAGCCGGATTAAAGGAGTATGGTACGCTTATTGAACCTTTAAATTTATCCAAATTACCTAAAAGTAAAAAGGTGTTCGATAATAGCAAGGTGACTGATCACCATGCTATTATTCCGACCGGTGAAAGTCCTCAACATTTATCAGAAGCTGAACGAAGAGTCTATGATTTGATTGTTCGTCGTTTCATTGCTGCGTTTTACCCTCCTTGTAAAATTTCAACTACTAGTGTTTTGGGAATTGTTGAAAAAGTGAAGTTCAGAGTGAACGGAAAACAAATTTTAGATCTGGGTTGGAGAGTGGTCTATGCTGCGGATGAAGAAGAGGATAAGAAGGAGAGAATTACCTTACCTAATTTTGTGGAAGGAGAAACTGGACCACATCAACCCGATTTGATGGAGAAGTGGACTACACCACCTAAATTATACACAGAAGCTACTTTATTAAGTGCAATGGAAACGGCAGGGCGATTGGTAGATAACGATGATTTACGAGAGGCTTTGAAAGAAAATGGAATTGGGCGACCTTCAACTAGAGCGGCTGTTATTGAGACCTTATTTAAACGTAACTATATAAAAAAAGAGAAGAAAAATTTATTACCTACTCAAACCGGGATTGATTTAATTCACATCATAAAAGAAGAACTTTTAAAATCTGCCGAGTTAACAGGGATATGGGAGAAAAAGTTACGCGAGATAGAGAAAGGAAAATATGATGCTCAACAATTTTTAGAAGAATTAAAGCAAATGCTACATGAAATAGTATATAGTGTACTCTCCGATAATAGCAATCGCATGGTAACTGTTCAGGCAGTGACAGAAAATCTTCCTGTTAAGAAAAAAGTGAAAGCTTCAAGTCGTAAAAAACAGAAGGGAAAGGTTGAGAAAGATAAAGTAAAAGAAGGACAAATATGTCCATTATGTAAAAAAGGGAAAATAATAAAAGGTAAAGCCGCTTATGGTTGTTCTGAATGGAAAAACGGCTGTACCTTTCGATTATCTTTCTAATTACTCCATTTCTGCATAGGCTTTATGGAATTCCACTACGGCCTCTATCCCTTTATAGAACATGTCAATCGGAAAATTTTCATTTGGTGAATGTATGGCATTTGATTCCAATCCAAACCCCATTAAGATGGTTTTTAAGTTTAAAACCTCTTCAAAGGTAGCAATAATGGGAATACTACCACCTCTACGCATAGGTAATGGTTTTTTTCCAAAAGCTTTTTCAAATCCTTTTTCAGCTGCTTGATAGGCTGGTAAGTCTATGGGACAGACATAAGCTTGTCCTCCATGCATAGGAGTAACTTTTACTTGAATGGTTTCGGGGGCCAGTTCTTGCACGTAATCAATAAAGAGATTTGTGATTTTAGTATAATCTTGTGCCGCAACCAATCGACTGGAAACTTTAGCATAAGCCTTAGAGGGTAATACCGTTTTAGAACCTTCTCCGGTATATCCACCCCAAATGCCACAAATATCAAAGGATGGCCTACAACTGTTCCGTTCAATGGTAGAATAGCCCTTTTCTCCGGATAAAGCTTTTACCCCAATTGCTTTTTTATAAGCCTCTTCATCAAAAGGTATTTGTCTTATCATTTCGCGTTCTGCTTGGGGCACTTCTTCAACTTCATCATAAAAAGAAGGGATGGTTATTTTTCCGTCTTCATCAATGATTTTACTAAGTAGATTACATAGTTCGTTAATTGGATTGGCAACTGCTCCTCCAAAGTGTCCTGAGTGTAAATCTCTATTAGGACCTGTTACCTCTATTTCCCAATAAGCCAAACCTCTTAATCCTGTTGTTAGGGAAGGAAGATCTGCAGCAAGCATACTGGTATCGGATACTAAGATAATGTCTGCTTTTAATAAATCCTTATGTTTTTCACAGAAGCCTTTTAAGCTGGGAGATCCTATTTCTTCTTCTCCTTCGAAAATAAATTTGACGTTGTTCCTTAATAAATTATTCTTTACTAAGTATTCAAAAGCTTTGACCTGAATGAATGATTGTCCCTTATCATCATCAGCTCCTCTGGCCCAAAGGTGTCCATCTCTTATTTCCGGTTCAAAAGGGTTACTTTTCCAAAGATTAAGAGGTTCTACAGGCATAACGTCGTAGTGAGCATAAACTAAAACGGTTTTTGCGTTAGCATCCACCATTTTTTCTCCATATACAATAGGATTTCCTTCAGTAGGCATTATTTCTACTTTATCAGCACCAGATGATAGAAGCAGTGTTTTCCATTTCTCAGCACAAGCCTCAATGTCTTTTTTGTGTTCTAGTTTAGCACTTATGCTAGGGATGCGTAGAAGTTCAAATAGTTCTTCTTGCATTCTGTTTTTATGTTCCTCTAAATAGGATTGTAGGTGGCTCATAGTTTTGTTGTTTTATTTAATAGATAATAATCAAGAATCGTTAATGCACTCATAGCTTCAACGATGGGTACCGCACGGGGTAAAACACAAGAATCGTGTCTTCCTCTGGCTGTGAGCAAAACTTCCTCACCTTCTTTATTAATAGTGGGTTGCTCCATAAGCAAAGTAGCAACCGGTTTAAAAGCCACATTGAAGTAAATATCTTGTCCGTTACTTATTCCTCCTTGTATTCCTCCTGAATTATTGGTTTTAGTTGAAATCTTTCCATCCTCGTTAACAAAGATATCATTCTGTTCTGAACCTTTCTTTGTAAGATTTTGAAAGCCTGAGCCATATTCAAAACCTTTCACTGCGTTGATGCTCAGCATGGCACTTCCTAAGGCAGCGTGTAGTTTTCCAAAAACCGGCTCGCCAAGTCCCACAGGGCAGTTTTTTATTATGCAGGTAATAACTCCTCCAATCGTATCTCCCTCTCCTTTCGTCTTGAATATAAGTTCTTCCATCTCCTTTGCTTTTGTTGTGTCCGGACATCTCACCGGATTGCTTTCAATTAAAGATAGATCGTATTCAGTGTAAGGCTTTTCTAATTTAATCTCCCCTACTTGAGTGGTATAAGCTATGACCTCAATTTGAAGAGCCTTTAAAGCTGTTTTGGCTAAAGCTCCTGCGATGACTCTTGATATGGTTTCTCGAGCAGAAGATCTTCCTCCCCCGGCATAATCCCGAATCCCGTATTTTTGTTGATAGGTAAAATCTGCGTGTGAAGGTCTATAAATGTCTTTCAGGTTTTCATAATCGTTGGAATGTTGATTTTTATTCCAAACCAGAAAAGCAATGGGGGCTCCTGTTGATTTTCCATCGAAAATTCCCGACAAGAATTCAACGGTGTCCGGCTCTTTTCTGGCTGTAGTAATTTTTGATTGACCGGGTTTCCTTCTATTGAGCTCCTCTTGTACAAAGTTGAAATCAAGAGTTACGCCCGCAGGAAAACCATCAAGAATACCTCCAATGGCTTTGCCGTGTGATTCGCCAAAGCTTGTGAGTCGTAGCCTATTTCCAAATGAATTAAACATATTTATCTTGTTTCTATTAATGAAAATGGCTTCTAAGTAATTTTTAGAAGCCATTTTGTGTATTAAATAATTAGTATATACTTCTAAAAAATTAAAAGAGATATCCAAAACCAATATTCAGGTAAATTGGATACATAGCAAAGGTAATGGTGTCAAAATCTTTTTTAAACATATCATTTAAACCCCAAGTCAGATCGGCATATACATTCAGATGTTTAAACGCTTTCCATTCGCCACCAAAGATAAGTCCCCATTGGAACTTTCTCAATTCAGAAGAAAAGTCATAAAGAGCTATTTTATCATCAGAGAAAACCACCTTTTCTCCGGTAGGATCACCCTCTCTTATATACCCGTCATATACATGCCCATTAAAAGCACCATCCATAAGATAGGATAGATAGACTCCTCCTTTAACTCTCCATCTGCTACTGATTTTGTAACCTGCCATCACCGGAACTGAGATATACGAGTTCTTTACTTTGGTTCTAACACCCCCTGTCCATTGTCCGGCAACTTTTTCGCCTTCTTCTCCAATGATTTCCATTCCGTAGTTTTTTACAGTGGCCTCTGTCGTCATTGATTTCGTGTCTAAAGTTACTCCAAAAATAAAGGCCCACTCTTCATTTTTACCAAACCATTTGGCTACTTCACCAGAAACGGAGAGGGCTAAGTTTGGATTGTATTTATCGATGGAGCGAATTTCAGCCGGAAGAGGTAGTGGACTAAACCCTCCTACATTGAATCCTGCCTTGATTTGATATTCCAATCCACGAAGTTGAGACCAGATTATGGCACTTGAGCGCTCTTTTTGTCCATAAACATTCAATGTAAGTATAAATCCTAAAAGGATAAAGCTTATTAATTTATTCTTGTTCATTCTTTTCTAATTATTTAGTTAAAGGTTTATGGACTAATCTATGTATTTTAATTCAACTTCATCTATATATAGAGTACTGCCAATGGCACCATTAAATAGATGTCCTTCAATGCTAGAGGTGAAAACAATGGCCAGATTATACTCACCGTCTTTAACCTTTTGATGATTAATTTCCTTGATGTAGTCAAACTCTAGGTCAAAAGCAGTCCATGTATTGGTTTCCTTTGCGTCTTTAATCCGTGCAAGGGCTACAATATTAGGGTGAGTCAGACTATTTGATCCGTCTAGGGATTTAAAGTCTTTATCAGTTTCATAAAAAACACCATAAATATCACAAATGTCTTTTTTATTTGAATCTATTGTTTGCTCTCCAGTTTTTGGATCTAAAACTAAAAAATCTTTCCCTCTTTCGTATTTGTAGTATCCTGTCAGGCGAGTGGGAAGTTTGTCAAAAGGTAAACCAAAGAGAGTAGCACTTAAGGGATTTTTGAGTGCTTCTACAGCATTGAATGAACCTAAAAACAGATTTCCTGCTGCAATGGGTAAGCCTATGTCCTTTCCAAATTGACCGGTACTTCTAGTTGTCATTTTTACACCATTTCCTTTATAGCCGGAAGAGGTGTGTACTGTAGGGAATTCTTCGGGATTTTTTGCCGTTCCGGTTAAAGAAAACCCGGCATTTCCACTAGCCCATTGAATATTTATGTTCCCTAAGGCATCTTTTTCAACCAGTATATGATATTTCTGCCCTTTTTGATTTAAAATTGTATCCTCAAAATGATAAACCGTATTAATATCTGCAGTAATGGCCCGTATGGTATAAGTTTTATGCCATTTTTCATCTTCAGAGGTTACTGTATATTGTTGAGGTTGGGAAAAGTCTCGTTTTGTTCCACTTGGAGGATCTATGGTTGCTCCTTCTGTTAGGGTAAAGTCTAAACTAATGGACGATATATCAGTATCTCTTTTTATCATTAATAGGATATCTGAATTACTAATGGTAGGTTCACGTTTTAATATCCCCTCCGGATTTACGGTGCAAGTCAGAATATCTGCTTCTGTATTAGGCTCTTCACTTTTTATACACGAAGTAATAATTCCTGTAAATGCAATAATTGCAGCAAAAGGTAAAAGAATCTTCTGTTTTAGTTTCATAATGAGAATGTTAAATCAATACTGGGCATATAAATTATGATATAAATGCCGACTGCAAAGTTAACCAACTTCTTTAAATAATAAGTTGATTTTCTAATAATTATGTAACTTACCTGTCGTATTTCAACTGTTCTTTGTCCTCTTTTTTTGTTTTATGGATGGTTGAAACATAAGGATAAAAAACAAATTCTGGTATGTTTTCTTGTATCTGTTTGGTCTGTGTAATGTGTTTTAATGGAAAAACGGTGGGCGCTATTCATCTTTAGGATATTATGTCGTTGATTCTCCATAAAAGTAAAGCACCCAGACCGACGGCTGTTCTGCCCCAGACCTAGATGTGTTATAACCCAGACCGACACGGCATAGCTCCCAGACCGATAAATTATGCCTTTTGGGTTTTATTTGGCTACATTATTTATGGGGTTCCCTTTAATATAAGCTTTAATGTTTTCTAGTAGTATATCCATTAAACGCTCTCTTGCAGAAAAGCTAGCCCAAGCAAAATGAGGGGTAATAAAACAGTTTTTGGCAGCAAGTAAAGGATTATTTGCTAATGGTGGTTCCTGCGATAACACATCTACACCCGCTGCATAAATACGTTCTGCATTCAAAGCTTCAGCCAAGTCTTTTTCATTTACTAAACCACCACGGGCTGTATTTAACAGAATGGCATTTGGCTTCATTAAGTCTAAGGTCTTTTTATTGATCATCCCTTTTGTTTCCTCGTTTAATGGGCAATGTAAGCTAATGATATCACATTCCTTAAACAGATTTTCCAGTTCTATTTTATGAATTCCTTTAGGTAAATCTTCTTGTTTCTTTGATGTGTAGGCATACACATTTAGTCCAAAACTTAAAGCTATTTTTGCAGTTGCCATTCCGGTGTTACCTAAACCAATGATACCCATTTTTTTACCATGGATTTCAATTAAAGGGGTGTCCCAGAAAGTGAAATCTTTATTGCTACTCCAACGGCCTTTCCTAACCTCGTCAGAATGAGTTTGAACACGTTGTGCGATGTTTAATAGATGAGCAAAGGTGAGTTGAGCTACCGAGTTGGTACTATAGGCAGGAATATTTGTTACAATAATGTTTTTTTTCTTGGCTGCTTCGATATCTACAATATTATATCCGGTAGCCATTACCCCAATGTATTTAAGCATAGGTAGTTTATCAATGGTTTCTGAAGTAATGGGGGTTTTATTGGTAAGTATAATTTCTGCTCCTTCTGCTCTTTTAATAATGTCTTGTTTAGCTGTACGTTCATATATGGTACAACTCCCCAACTTTTTTAGTTCATCCCAATTGAAATCTCCTGGATTGGCAGCATAGCCATCTAAAACTACTATTTTTCTCATTATATTACTGGTTATGATTTATGATTCTTTCCCCATAGTTGATTCATCCTTTCAGCATGACGCTGTTCGGCCTGATTTTCTTGGGGATACCAAAATTTCTCATTTTTTATTTCCTCCGGCAGATAGTCTTGTTTCACAAAATGATTGGGATAGTCGT
>CAZFXK010000102.1:0-8168 GCA_964522975.1 uncultured Bacteroides sp.
ACCAAACTTTCCGTGAACTACGAGAAGGTACATTCATCAAGCACAAACCTGCAGGCATTTAAAATTGAAATTAAAGCCAGGCTTGATTAGGTTAAAACAAAACAGCCTTGTTATACTAGTATAACAAGGCTGTTTTACATCAATTAATTTGAAATGGAAAAATTACTATTATTATTTATTTACTTGAAATTTAGCAACTCCCTCTTTCAAAAATTCTACCGTTTGTTTTGCTGCAGCTATTCCTGCATTAATATTAGCTTCCGCAGTCTGAGCTCCCATTTTTTTAGGAGTTTCAAAATAACGCCCCTCTGCTGCAAACAGCTCATTAAATTGAGCAGAAGCGGAAGGTTTTATGTCGGTATAATATTTTAAGTCTTTACGCTCTTTTAAGATAGAAATCAATCCATCCTCATCAATAACCTCTTTACGAGCAGTATTTATCAAAACCCCTTTTTCCGGCATTCTTCTCATTAATTCAGCTGAAATCGTTTTCCCGGTTTCACAGGTAAAAGGTAAATGTAAAGAGATAAAATGGCAAGTCTCATAAAGTTCTTCTACTGTAGAGAGCATAGTTACACCCTCTTTCTTCATCTCGACCTCATTAGCATAAGGATCAAAAGCATAAATTTCCAACTCAAAGCCTTTAGCTATGCGAACCACATTTTTACCTACATGTCCACAAGCGTGTATACCCAATTTTTTACCTTTTAGCTCACAACCTGAAGTACCATTGAAATTATTTCTTATTGCCATGATTAGCAAACCAAAAACAAGCTCTGCCACCGCATTGGAATTCTGTCCGGGAGTGTTCATGACACAGACCCCTTTAGCTGACGCTACATCTATATCAATATTGTCATAGCCTGCACCTGCACGCACTACTAGCTTCAGTTCTTTTGCCGCATCAAACACCTCTTTGTCTATGATATCACTGCGTACAATTAGGGCTTGTACGTCTTTCACAGCTTCCAATAGTTCAGCTTTATCTGTATATTTTTCCAATAAAATAACTTCTAATTCAGCCTTTTGGAATTCTTTTTTCATACCATCAACTGCTACCTTAGCAAAAGGCTTCTCAGTTGCTATCAATACTTTCATCTTGATTCTTTCTTTTTAATTTCCTTTACTATTCCTTAAATGTATAATTCAGTTATATACAATGGGATGACTAGTTTTTCTGTTCAAACTCTTTCATACAATCCACTAAGGATTGTACGCTCTCCAAAGACATGGCGTTATAACAAGAAGCACGGAATCCACCAACAGAACGATGACCTTTTATTCCCACAAATCCTCTTTCTGTCGCAAAGTCTAAAAATGTTTTCTCTAATTCCTTATATTCCGAAGCCATAACGAAACAGATACTCATACGAGAGCGATCTTCCTCTTTAACCGTTCCTACGAACAATTTATTTCTATCAATCTCATCATAAAGAAGATTTGAGCGCTCAATGGCACGTCTTTCCATTTCTTTCACACCACCTTGATTCTTCAACCAGCGCAGTGTCATAAGTGAAGAGTAAATAGGTAATACCGGAGGAGTATTAAACATAGACTCCTTCTTTATATGAGTATTATAATCTAACATCGTAGGAATCTGTCGATCAACCTTTCCTAACGCTTCATTTCTTACAACAACAAAAGTAACTCCTGCAGGTCCCAAATTCTTTTGTGCTCCTCCATAAATACAATCATATTTAGAAACATCTACAGGTCTTGAGAAGATATCAGAAGACATATCTGCTATTAATCGGGCATTCACATTAAGATCTTCCAATAATTCCGTTCCATATATTGTATTATTGCTGGTTATATGTAAATAATCCACATCAACAGGAACTTCAAAGTTTTTAGGTATATAGGCATAATTATCGTCTGCAGAAGAAGCAACTTCTACAACTTCACCAAAAAATTTAGCTTCTTTCATAGCTTTATTAGCCCAAGAACCCGTATTTAAATAGCCTGCTTTTTTATTGAGAAAATTATACGGAACCATGCAAAATTGCAGACTAGCCCCACCTCCTAAAAAAAGCACCGAATAACCTTCAGGTATCTGAAGTAATTCCTTAAATAAACTTGTGGCTTCTTCAATAATGGGAAGAAACTCTTTTGATCGATGGCTTATTTCCAAAATGGAAAGTCCAATACCATCAATGTCTAATACAGCATCAGCAGTTTGTTTAATGACTTCCTGTGGAAGAATAGATGGTCCAGCATTAAAATTGTGCTTTTTCATTTGAGTGTTATTTTATGTGTGTATCTAAAAATATACTTTTTATTATTTTGTAAAACTACAACTATTTTTGCTTACCGCAAACCTTTTGATATAAATTCAATAGTCATTTTTCCTATTTGCTTTCTTTTTATTGCAGAGAATAAGACTAAAGCAACTTTTTGACAATAAAACACAAGTTGACTAGTCAACTTATTTATTACCTAGCCTCTTCAATGATTGTTTTAATTCCCTTCAATTTTTCATTCTGAACTAAAGATAACAATTGATTTACTTTTTGACGACGAACAGCTACAAAAGTACAATAGTCTTGCAGGTCAATCATTCCTAAATCTTCCTTATTCAATTTCCCTTGTTTATATAAAAAACCTGCTACATCGCCTTTACTTATCTTATCCTTACTTCCTTTACCTATATATAAAGTCATCCATTCAGGCCTTTGATATATCGTTGTTTTATTTTCCAAAGAATAAGGTATAAACTGTTCAGTTATGAATTCAGGTACGGATTCTTTTTCATTAAGAATCATATATATTTCACCTTTTTCATTCCAGCGAGCAGTACGTCCATTTCTATGTATAAAAGTCTCATAATCCAAAGGCAAATGATAGTGTATGATATGCTTTACCTGAGTAATATCTAATCCTCTAGAAGCCAAGTCAGTAGCAATCAATATTAAAGAACTCCCATTCTTAAACTTAACTAAAGAACGTTCTCTCACTAACTGCTCATGCCCTCCATGGTAAGTTTCACAAACAACTCCTCGCTGAGATAATAGAAATCCAACACGATCTACAGATTCTCTGTGGTTGCAAAAGACAATGGACGATCCTTCTTCAAAACTACCCAAAAGATGATATAACGTATCAATTTTATCCAATTCATTAGAATAAACCAGATTATAACTCAGTTTATCAGATTGAAGGGTATCAGAATTCAAGTAATTCAACTCTATTGGAGTCCCTACACCGGTAAAAGATGGAATATGTTCCATTTGAGTTGCAGAAATAAGCATTCTTCTTTTAATCTTCTGTAATTGAATAATGATTTTTTCCATTTCTTCCTGGAATCCCAATTCCAAAGCTTTATCAAACTCATCAATAATAAGCATCTCCAAGCTATCCGGATTAAAAGATGCTTTAGAAAGATGATCCAACAATCTTCCCGGTGTGCCTATTAAGACTTCCGGCTTTTTATTCTTAATAGCGTTTTTTTCAATATCAAAAGCGTGTCCTCCATAACAGCAAACCACTTTCCATGATGTATGCATCTCATTAAACACCTTCTCTATCTGTAAAGCTAATTCACGTGTAGGTGCTATAATTAAGACTTTCATCTCACCTGCTTCTTTCAACAAAGATAATAGAGGTAAAAGATAAGCTAAAGTTTTTCCCGATCCGGTAGGGGCAAGTAGCACTAAATCTTGAAACTGCAGTTTAAGAGACAACATCTCTTTTTGCATGGCATTCAAAGATTCAATGCCCAACTGTTTTAATAAGGTTTTCATCTAAATATAAGTTATGATAAAACAAAACGGTAGATGACTTACATCTACCGTTTTCACTTTTAATATAATAATTATTATTCTCCGAAATCGTCAAACAATAAGTTTTCGCGTGGTACACCTAAGTCATATAACATTTTTTCAACAGCATCACTCATAGGCCCAGGCCCACACATGTAATATTCAATTTCCTCCGGTTCGTCATGATTTTTCAAGTAGCGTTCATAAATCACCGAGTGTATGAATCCTGTATCTCCAGTCCAATTATCTTCAGGTAAAGGAGCACTTAATGCAATATGGAAAGAAAAATTTGGGAATTCTTTTTCTAATGCTCTAAAATCTTCTTCATAGAATATTTCTTTCTTAGAGCGAGCACCATACCAATAAGATATCTTACGATCAGTTACTTTTAATGTTTTCAATAAATGTAATAAGTGAGCACGCAAAGGAGCCATTCCAGCACCACCACCAATATACAACATTTCATTTTTTGTGTTTAATATGGGGTGGAAATCTCCATAAGGTCCACTCATCTTCACTTTATCTCCGGGTTTTAAATTGAATATATAAGATGAAGCAATACCTGGATTTACATTCATAAACCCTCCCGTCTTCCGATCAAATGGTGGGGTAGCAATACGCACATTCAACGTAATGACATCACCTTCTGCAGGATAGTTAGCCATAGAATAAGCACGTATGGTAGGTTCATCATTAATACAAGTCAAATCCCACATTTTATAGTTATCCCAATCTAAATGATATTTTTCTGCAACCTCAAAATCCTTAAAGTTGATTTTAAATTCTGGGATATCAATTTGAGCATAACTACCCGGTATGAAATCCATATGTTCACCTTCAGGTAGCTTAACAATGAGTTCCTTGATATAGGTAGATACATTGTTATTAGAAATCACTTCACAATCCCATTTTTTTACTCCTAATATAGATTCATTAATACGAATCTGCATATCTTCCTTTACTCGTACCTGACAACTCAAACGCCAATTATCCTTTTGTTCTTTACGTGTAAAGTGAACTTTTTCCGTAGATAAAATCTCTCCACCTCCTTTTTCTACCTGACAAGTACATTGTGCACAAGTTCCTTTTCCTCCACAAGCCGAGGATAGAAAAATTTGGTTAGCAGCCATTGTTGAAAGTAAGCTGTTTCCGGGCTGAGTTTTCACCTCCTTTTTTCCGTTAATGGTAATGGTTACTTCACCTGAAGGAGATAGGTATTTTTTTGATACAAGGAGTAGAACTACAAGCAACAGTATGACACTTAAGAAAACTCCTATACTCGTTAATATTAAAAAAGTCATTCTATTTTTCTTTTTTCAAATTTAAATACTTAATCCTGAAAAACACATAAAGGCCATAGCCATTAATCCCACAACAACAAAAGTAATACCTAAACCTCTCAAAGGAGCAGGCACATTAGAATAAGCCATTTTCTCACGAATTGCAGCCAAACCCACAATTGCCAAAAGCCAACCTATTCCAGATCCCAAAGCATAAGTCGTTGCCTCACCTATATTAATGAATTGTCTTTGTTGCATAAACAAAGAACCTCCCATAATAGCACAGTTTACAGCAATTAAAGGTAGGAAAATACCCAATGAATTATATAATGCAGGTGTATAACGCTCAACTACCATCTCAACAAACTGTACAATGGCAGCAATTACGGCTATAAAAAGGATAAAGCTTAAGAAACTTAAATCCACACCTTTCACCAAAACATCTGCTTTCAACACATAGTTTTCCAACAGGTAATTAATAGGTAATGTTACTACCAACACAAAAGTAACAGCAACACCCAACCCCATAGCTGTTTTAACATTCTTCGATACTGCCAGGTATGAGCACATACCCAAAAAGTATGCGAATATCATATTATCGACAAAAATCGATTTTATAAATAAACTTAAATATTCCATAGTTCTTTTTTGAATTTAGAAGTAAAGTAATCAAAGGTCATTAAAATAACATTGATATTCTACTTACCATTAATACTTAGTCTTCTTCTTGTAATTCTTTATGTTTATGGCGCTCATACCAAATAATACAAGCACAAAGGATTAATGCCATTGGAGGCATAACCATCAAACCATTGTTTATGTAACCTAACTCATAAAATGATTGCGGAATAATACGGATATTGAAAAGTGTTCCCGAACCTAAAAGTTCACGAAAAAATCCAACTATGAGCAAGATTTTTGCATACCCTAATCCATTACCTATTCCATCTAAGAAAGACTCCCAAGGCCCATTAGCCATAGCAAAGGCCTCTAAACGTCCCATTAGAATACAGTTTGTAATAATCAAACCCACATAAACTGACAATTGAACACTTACATCATAGGCAAAAGCCTTTAACACTTCACTTACAATAGTAACTAAAGCTGCCACAACTACCAACTGAACGATGATTCGAATACGGTTAGGTATTGTTTTACGTAATAATGAAATAATTACGTTAGCAAACGCGACAATGACAGTTACCGATAGACCCATTACTACTGCAGGTTCGAGCTTTGCCGTAACAGCCAAAGCAGAACAGATACCTAAAACCTGTACCGTTACCGGATTATCCAAGGTTAAAGGATGGGTCAGTATATTTTTATTTTTTCTGGAAAATAATTTACTCATCTTTCTCTTTTTATTTTGCCGTTAAAAAATCATGATATTGACTCAAACAGTTTTTCAACATATCATCCACTCCATTTGAAGTAATGGTTCCTCCGGTTATCCCATCTACTTGATAAGTGGCATCAGATACACGACCGGCTTTCACTACACTTAAACCGATATCATCACCTTTCATCAATCTTCTACCCTGGAAATTTGATTGAAAATGAGAATCTGCAATCTCTGCACCTAATCCGGGAGTTTCACTTTCGTGAGAGAAATACACACCATATACTGTATCCTTATCTTCATCAAGAGCCACATACCCCCAAATAGCGCCCCATAAACCGGCACCATACAAGGGTAATACATATTTTGTTTCACCATCAATTTCACACAGATAAAGAGGAAGTTGTCGGTTCTCAAGAGATTTAGCCAACTCTTTTTTCACGTCTATTTCAAAACCTCCCTCTTCAGCCAGCACTTCGCCAGCCGAATTGATGATTTGATCTTTCTTTATTTTTTCGTAAAACAAAGCTTCTGCTTCATTATTATCTTTAGCCTGAATTCGAAGCGCTGTTAAAATTTGTTTCATTTTATCAAGACGCTCATTTTTTTCCTGGCGCTCTCTTAATGCAGCAGAAGTAAAAGCCAAAATAAATGCAACGACAATAACCATTACCGAAGCATAAATGATGGTATAACTATTGCTATTCGTATTTTTCTTCATTTTCTTTCGGTTTTATTTCTGGTTAGTATTAACTGTTGCACGTTTTAATCGGCGATTGATATTTCTTTGAACCACATAATAGTCAATCAATGGAGCAAAGATATTCATAAATAGAATAGCCAACATCATTCCTTCCGGATAACCGGGGTTTAATACACGAATGGTAATAGCCATTACACCAATTAAAAAGCCAAAAAGATATTTTCCCGACTCAGTTCGAGTTGAAGTAACCGGGTCTGTAGCCATAAAGACAGCACCAAAAGCAAACCCACCTAAAGCTAAATGCTCATACCAAGGCATATTTGCCATTGCAGTATCGGGACCAATTACATTGAAAACCCACCCCATAAAAGCACCTCCAACAAAAACAGATACCATAATCTTCCAACTGGCAATACCTGTAATTATTAACAATAGAGCTCCTAATCCTATCGCAATAAGACTAGTTTCAGCAATTGAGCCCGGAATAAAACCAGTTACCATATCCCAAGAGAAAGGTTCAAATCCCATTGGATCAAGAGCAACAGAAGCTTCACCTAATGGAGTCGCGGCCGTCAATCCATCTACAGTTTTCCCCAAACCAAAAATAGAATCGGAAGACACCCAAACTTGATCTCCTGACATTTTCGTGGGATAAGAGAAAAATAAAAAAGCACGCGTAACTAAAGCTACATTAAAAACATTCATTCCTGTTCCTCCAAATATTTCTTTTGCAAAAATGACAGAGAATGCCGTAGCGACAGCCAATATCCATAGAGGACAATCAATGGGAACAATCATTGGAATAAGAATTCCAGAAACTAAAAATCCTTCATGAATTTCATCTTTCTTCCATTGAGCAACTGCAAATTCAATACCTAGTCCCACTACATAGGATACAATGATTTTAGGTAAAACAGCTAAAAAACCATAGCCAAATAGCTGCCAGAAGGTACCTTCCAATTCCACGGCATTGTAATGTTGATATCCAACATTATACATACCAAATAACATAGCAGGAATTAAGGCTATAACAACAACAGACATTATGCGTTTACTATCTATTGCATCGTGGATGTGCACTCCCGATT
>CAZFXK010000103.1:0-7860 GCA_964522975.1 uncultured Bacteroides sp.
GTTTGCTGAAGATATCCGTAAAGTACTTTTTCTAGCCACTGAGGTTGATTATAAGTGGATATGATAACCGATAAATACATATTAATGATTCTGAGAAAATTTAAGGTTGTTGTTTTTGAAAATTACTATTTATTATAATAATCTATATAATTTCTATGTTTTGTTTTTCACAACAGGCTAATGCATAATCTTTTAGTTTGTATTTTTGTATTTTTCCACTACCTGTCATAGGAAATTCATCTAAGAAGAAAATATGTTTGGGTATTTTATAGCGTGCAATTTTATTCTTGCAGAAATCACGCACATCAATCTCATCTATTGTGGCTCCGTCTTCAAGAATAATAAAAGCTCCTACCACTTCCCCATAGCGCTTAGAAGGTATTCCTGCCACTTGAACGTCTTTAATTCCTTTCAGTTGATATAAATACTCTTCTATTTCTCGTGGATATATGTTTTCGCCACCACGTATTATCATATCCTTTATTCGCCCGGTAATAGTAAAATTACCGTTCTGATCTTTAACACCCAAATCTCCGGTATGAAGAAATCCATCTTTATCAATTACTTCGGCTGTTGCTTCCGGTGATTTATAATATCCTTTCATGGTATTATAGCCCCGATTACATAATTCTCCTTGTTCTCCAATAGGGCATTCCTCTCCCGTTTCGGGGTCAAGAACCATGACTTCAGTATATTCAAATTCCCTACCAACGGTTTCACTGCGTACTTCGAAAGGATCGTCAATGCGAGTAGCTGTCATTCCGGGTGAAGCTTCGGTCAATCCATAGACGCTGGTTACTTTCATAAACATCTTCTCCTCAACTCTTTTCATGAGTTCTATTGGACACAATGCGCCGGCCATGATGCCGGTACGTAAACTGGAAAGATCGAAAAGTTCAAACATAGGATGATTCAATTCGGCTATGAACATGGTAGGCACCCCATATAATGCCGTACATCTTTCTTTATGTATGGAGGCTAAAACCAATAAAGGGTTAAAGCGTTCAATCATTACCTGTGTACATCCGTGCGTTAAACAATTCATTGTTGCTAATACTACACCAAAGCAATGAAATAGAGGAACACAGCAACAAAGTTTATCGTTTTGAGTAAACTTCATGTGTTCTCCTGTAAGATAGCCGTTGTTGGTTATGTTATAATGAGTAAGCATTACTCCTTTAGGAAAGCCTGTAGTACCTGAAGTGTATTGCATGTTTACTACATCGTGACATTTTACATCAGACTTCATCCGATTGAATTTATCATCATCCACATTGCTTCCAAGCAAAAGAAGTTCTGCTGTAGTGTACATTCCTCTTTGCTTCTCCTGCCCGATGTAAACGATGTTTTTCATGAAAGGAAATTCCTTGCTTTGTAGTTTTCCTCGTTCACACGTTTTGAGTTCGGGAAGCATTGTGTTTACCATCTCAATGAAATCACCATCCCTATCGCCGTCAATAATGCATAAGGTGTGCATATCAGAGTGTTTACACAGATATTCTAGTTCAGCTTGTTTGTAATTGGTGTTTACCGTAACACAGATGGCTCCAACTTTTGCACAAGCATAAAGAATAGTTAGCCAATCAGGCACATTGGTAGCCCAAATTCCTACTTTTGAATCTTTTTCTACCCCAATGGCTACAAAGCCTTTAGCCATCTCATCTACTCGTTGATTGAATGACTTCCAAGTAAAACGTAAATTACGATCTGAGTATACAATATACTCTTTATCGGGTGTCTCTTTGGCCCAATATTCAAGCCAATCGCCTACAGTTCTTTCAAATAATTGCATAGTATATCAAAAATCAGTCTGTTTAAAAAGCAACAAATAAAGCATTAGAGTGGAGTATAGACAACGGCTAAAATCTTTGCCGGCTTTCCTTCATAAGAGTGTACGTGATGAGGTACAATAGAATCATAATAAATGCTATCCCCTTCCTCTAAGATAAGTTTTTGTTTGCCATAACTGATTTCAATAATTCCTTCCATAACAATGATGAATTCTTCGCCTTCGTGTGAAGAAAGAATGAAATCCACATCATTGTCTCCATTATTAGGTTCAATCTCAATGATAAAAGGTTCCATGTGGCGGTTAGCCTTAGAACGTGACAAAGATTGATAATGCATATGACGTCGAGAGTTGACTGAATTATTAGAGAAGCTGATGGTTTCTTTTGCTTCCTCTTTTCTGCATATAACAGGGCCATTTTCAGTCTGGTCATCTAAAAATGTACCAATACGAGTACCTAAAGCTTTAGCTATTTTGATTAAAGGAGCTAAAGAAGGAATGTCTGTATTGTTTTCAATACGCTCAATTTGCTCTACAGCTAATCCTGTTTTTTCTGCTAAATCGGCTAAAGAGAGGTTTTGTTCCTCCCTAAAAAACTTGATTTTTTCTCCAACAAACTTATTTGTGTCCATTTACTCTGTGTGTAGATTAATATGTTGTCACAAAGATAATAAGGTATAATCATTTTATGGTATAAAAAAAGCTTCTTAATTTTTTTTTAAGAAGCCTTTTCTGTTTAATACCTCCATTAAAAGGCAAATTACCTTCTGAGATTTAACGCTTTTACAATTGCACGATATCTTTCAATGTCGTTGCGTTTTAGGTAATCAAGTAAGCTACGACGTTTACCTACTAATTTTGTAATTGCTCTCTCTGTATTATAATCTTTTTTGTTGAGCTTCATATGCTCAGTAAGGCGAGAAATACGGTATGAAAACAAAGCTATCTGCGCTTCAGATGAGCCAGTATCAGTGTTAGACTTTCCGTATGTCTCAAAGATTTCTTTTTTCTTTTCTGAATCTAAATACATGCTTTTTCAGATTTTATGATAAAATAATTGTTTTATGAGGATGCAAAGATAAAGATTATACTTCATAAAACAACATTCTTTGAGTATTTTTTTTGTGATTATCAAGTCATTATGCCTCCTTTTTCGTAACTTTGCACTCAAAATAATTTTATAAGCAAATGCAAAATATCAGAAACATTGCAATTATCGCCCATGTGGATCATGGAAAAACAACGATTGTAGATAAAATGCTACAAGCAGGGAATCTCTTTCGTGACAATGAGCCTAGTAATGGCTTGACCTTAGATAATAATGACTTGGAACGAGAAAGGGGAATAACCATTCTTTCTAAAAACGTTTCTATTACTTATAAAGGGACAAAGATTAATATAATTGATACTCCGGGGCATAGTGATTTTGGAGGAGAAGTAGAACGTGTATTGAATATGGCAGATGGTTGTATTCTTTTGGTGGATGCTTTTGAAGGACCTATGCCTCAAACTCGTTTTGTGCTTCAAAAAGCTTTAGAGATAGGATTGAAGCCCATAGTTGTGGTTAATAAAGTAGATAAAGAGAACTGTAGGCCTGATGAGGTTTATGAAATGGTTTTTGATTTAATGTTTAGTTTAGATGCCACGGAAGATCAATTGGACTTTCCTGTTATTTATGGTTCTGCTAAAAATGGGTGGATGAATACAGATTGGAAACAACCTACTGATAATATTCTTCCTCTTTTAGACGCTATTTTGGAATATATTCCGGCACCGGTTCAATTAGAGGGAACCCCTCAAATGTTAATTACCTCTTTGGATTACTCGCCTTATGTTGGCCGTATTGCGGTAGGAAGAGTTCATCGGGGAGAATTGAAGGAAGGAATGAATATTTCTTTAGCAAAACGAGATGGAACTATTGAAAAATCGAAAATTAAGGAGCTACATGTATTTGAAGGATTAGGTAGAGTGAAAACGGATGCTGTTTCTTCAGGAGATATTTGTGCTTTGGTGGGGATAGAAAACTTTGAAATTGGAGATACCGTTTGCGATTTTGAAAATCCGGAACCACTTCCTCCCATTGCGATTGATGAGCCTACTATGAGTATGTTGTTTAGTATCAACGACTCGCCTTTCTATGGTCAGGATGGTAAATATGTAACATCACGACATATTCATGAACGTTTGATGAAAGAGTTGGATAAAAATTTAGCTCTGCACGTTGAAAAAAGTCAGGAGGATGGCAAATGGATTGTGTCGGGTAGGGGAGTTCTTCATCTTTCAGTACTAATAGAAACCATGCGACGTGAAGGGTATGAGTTGCAAGTAGGACAACCTCAAGTAATCTATAAAGAGATAGAAGGGGTGAAGCAAGAACCCATTGAAGAGCTAACGATTAATGTTCCGGAAGACTATGCCAGTCGTATGATTGATTTAGTAACTCAACGTAAAGGTGAAATGACTGCCATGGAAAATAATAGTGGACAGGTAAATCTTCAATTCAACATTCCTTCACGAGGTATAATTGGGCTACGCACTAATGTTTTAACTGCATCTGCAGGTGAAGCTATTATGGCCCATCGATTCAAGGAATACCAACCCTATAAAGGAGATCTGACTCGTCGGTCAAATGGCTCACTAATAGCCATGGAGTCAGGAAATGCTTTTGCTTATGCAATCGATAAACTTCAAGATAGAGGCCGTTTCTTTATTTTTCCGCAAGAACAGGTGTATGCCGGGCAAGTCGTAGGAGAACATTCTCATTCGAATGACATTGTTGTGAATGTAACCAAGTCTAAGAAATTGACCAATATGCGTGCTTCCGGCTCGGATGATAAGGCCATGCTTATTCCTCCCATTCAGTTTTCTTTAGAGGAAGCGCTAGAATATATTAATGGAGATGAGTACCTTGAAGTAACACCTAAGCATATGAGAATGCGTAAGATATTACTGAACGAAAACGAGCGAAAAAGAGCTCATAAAGATTAATTAGATCTGTTTAGAATTAGTTGTTGTGGAATGAATATATTCCATAACAACTTTATCATAAATCTTGAACATAGGTATGGCAAACCATTTGGCGTATATTTTGGAGGATAAAACATAAATGCCAAAGGCAGATATGAATCCAACGAATACATCAATTAAATAGTGAGCCTGGATATAGACTGTTGCTCCACATAATAAGAGATAAAGGGGAAGTAATCCTGTGAAAAGCTTTTTGTTTAATCGCCAAGACATAATCATTAAAATGGTTGATATGCCTACATGAGAGCTAGGAAAAGCCGCTGTTGGACGTTCTCCCACTCGTTGAGAAGCTTCTACTAGTCCATAGAAAAAACCACCTACTCCATTATCCGGGCCGGCTAACAGTTGTGTATTATTGTTGAAATAGTTGCCAATGGAAGGAAATACGCCTTCAGCTACGTTGTCAAATCCGATAGCCGGAAAATAGAATTGAGGCCCTGCTACTGGGATCAAAATGAAAATGATATAATAGAGAAAAAAAGAGGTAACGATTACAAAGGAAAACTTCTCAAAATATTCAAATTTAAAAATAAAGTAGTATAAAGCTACAATGGCAATCATTGGGTAATAAAAGAAATATCCCAGATTGAATAATTCACTAATCCATAGATCCGAGAAGTTTTGATGAAACGTAACTGCAGGTTGAAACCCAAAAAGTCCTTGTTCTATGGTGGCAAAGACATGATCTAAATTTGGGAAAATCCGATTGAACTCAAACGTGTCGGGATACCAATAGGCAAGAAGAGCCATTTGAAAGCCAATTCGGACAAATGCTGTGGCCTTACAAGGGGCAAACCGATAGAAATACATAAGAGCCAATGTGATAGTGGCAATAAAAACCCTTTCCACAAGCATTTGCAGTGGATGGTGTAATTGAGTAAATAAAATAAAAATAAGAATTGTGGTCAGGATATTATAAATTAGTGAAATCTTTTCTACTGCAAATAATCCTTTTCTTGAATCAACTCTTTCAAATAAACCTATATCCATTTTTCTTTTTTATACCAGTCAATTGTTTCCTTTACTCCTCTTTCCAAATTGTATTTGGGTTGGTATCCAAGCTCTTCTATGATGGGTGTTTGGTTGCATTTCCAATTTCTTTGCTTCATTATTTTATACTTATCTGTATTTAATGTGCTGCTTTTTCCCAAACACTTTGCAAAGAATTCAGCAAACAAAGATATAACTTTTAAAAGAAATAAAGGGCATTTAATGTGTACAAGAAATGTTACCCCTAACTCTTTTTGTATCAGATTGGAAAATGTCCTGCTGGAATAACTTCCTCCATCGGTTACAAAATAAGAACGTTGAGTCTTATTTTTTTCAATTCCTAAAAAAACGGCATCTACTAAATCTTTTACATAAACAAAAGTGATATCTTGAGGCTTAAACCCTACTGAAAAATCCAGATGTTTTTTAATGGATTGAGCCATCATGAAATAATCTTTTTCTCTAGGTCCATATACTCCTGTTGGACGGAATATGAGATATGGAAAATGGGGTAACGATTTTAGGTATTGTTCAGTTTTAAGTTTACTTATGCCATAGGCAGTATTGGGTTGCGGAGTATCTGTTTCTTCTATCGGTAGAAAACTTTTCTCTTTTATTGGACCAAAAACACTCAGAGTGCTAATAAAGAGGAATTGATTGGGAGTCATATCCAATTCATTTAGTGAATCGACAAAGAATTTGGTCTGTTCATAATTAATGCGGATGAAATCATTTTTATTCTTGCATTGTGTTACCCCGGCACAATGAATGATGATGTCAAATTTCCCGTTTTTTTCTTTGTGATCCTTCAGTGATTTTTTTAAGCCTTCTTGGGTGTTAAAATCTAACTCAATGAAATGGATGGATGGATTTTGCAAGTATTTTCTAGAGCTACTTTTCCGTATTCCGGCCCAAGTTTTAAAGCCTCTTTCTAAAGCTCCTTCAACTAAAAAACTGCCAATGAAACCGCTTGCTCCTGTAATGAGGATGTTTTTTTTATTTGAATTCATTTTATTCATTTGGGTTCAACGTGAATGCCAATATGTGTTTTTTCCCCAAAGACTTCACGTAATTTATTTTCAATATCTACAGTTACCTGATGGACTTCATTAAGCGTAAGTTTTCCGTGCATATTGATGTGCATCTCTATAGCGTAATAGTTTCCAATCTGTCTGGTTCTAATTTGGTGAGGATTGCTTACACCGGGAAATGAGAGTACTATTGCAATAATTTTATTTTCAACTTCTTCAGGTAGCGATTTTTCCAGTAGCTCTTCTAGGGTTGGAATCAAAAGTTTTATGGCAATATGCATGATGAAAAAGCTAACAACAACAGCAGCAATAGGGTCGAGGACTCTCCATTGTTCTCCTAGAAAAATGGCTCCACCGATGCCGATTGCTGTTCCTACAGACGAGAATGCGTCACTTCTATGATGCCATGCATTAGCTTCAACAGCTTGAGAGTTTACTTTCTTAGCTTGTCTTTTGGTATATTGAAATAAAATTTCTTTGATTAGAATAGAGAATAAAGCAGCAATGAGAGCTAATGCCCCAGGGGATTCCAATTCCCCTCCTTTAAGCCAAATATAGATGGATTTAGCTCCACTCCAAAAAATGCCTATCCCTATGATGAAAAGAATTATGCCAATAAAAGTGGTTGCTAAGGTTTCATATTTACCGTGTCCGTAATCGTGGTCTTCGTCTTCGGGTTTATTGGCAATCCGGATAAAGGCAATGACAATGATGTCTGTAATAAAATCGGATAGTGAGTGAACTGCATCAGCAGTCATAGCTGCACTATGTCCTACTATTCCGGCAATGAATTTAAATAGCAGAAGAAGAAAGTTGGCTATACTTCCTATCAGTGTAGTTTTGAATATCTCCTTTTCTCTTCTTTTTGTATCTAACTCTTGCATAGGTACACGTCTTAACTCTTTGTCCAAATAGATTTTGATGACCTTGGCTTTTCGGCTCAAAGTTACAGCTAATTAAACTAATAACAAGAAAAATACAAAAAGGAGCAGAATTAGAGCTAAAAGAGATGTTAATTTATTA
>CAZFXK010000104.1:0-7842 GCA_964522975.1 uncultured Bacteroides sp.
TCGACTGGAAATCGCTGTGAAAATCTGTTAAATCAAATGTTAATATTTATTTAATCACCTCTTTTTTAGTGATATTCTGGGGTGGTTTTGTGGTGTGTAAGTCGTTGAATAACAAGTAGTTACGGAATGTATTATTTATCGCTTTTATTTACATAATTTATCATTGAAAAAGCGATAAAATATCATGAGACACTAATATATCGAAACTTTCGGAAAAAAAGTTGTGTCACAGTTGTCACAGTTGTCACACCTAAAATGCACAGTAAGAAAGCACGCATAGATTAAAATAAGTAAATAAAGTTAAAATGTAAATATAAATATAATAATAAATATAATAATAAATATAACTATATATATAATATATAATATATATATAATAATTAATATATATATTATTTTTACTTTTTTCTAAAGGGTTTTCAAAATCATGCACCTCTCATTTTTGCTGTGACACCTGTGACACCTGTGACAACTTACACAAAAAAAACAGAAGACATTACCACATTTACACTAAAGGCGAAAAAATAATTTTGAAATATCAGAAAAAAGTATTATCTTTGCATTTCCATAAAAAAACGCTGCATTAGCTCCGAAAAAGTAAAGATATTGAATAAAGAAACATTTAATCTCGTCGGACTGAGATACCATTTTTGGAAAGGCGAAAAATTCAATGCATTACTCTCCAACCCCGAGCAAGGTTTCAAAGCAATACAAAAAACACAACTTCTGGTAAAAGCCACTGACAGCTGCCGACAGGATAAGTATGCCGTGGAAATGATAGACACCATGGGCAATATGATAGGTTACGTGGCGCATAGAGAATGTGCCCCTCTATGGAATTACCTTAAGCAACATAATGGTTTAATACCCGTGAATCTGCTGAAATTCAACACTGCACGCCATTCGCTTATCTTGCGCACTCCCGTTGCCATAGACATGAGTCTGAAGCCTTCGTGCATAACAGACTGGACTGCCGTGCCCAACTGGACAGAAGGCATAACGCTGCCTGCGGAATACGAATCACTGAACCGCATTACCATGATAATAGAGCAAACTCTGACAGGCTCTCTGCCCAAGCAGTTTCTCACTCCCGAAAATACAGAGCGTTTCATGCAGTTCACGGCGAACGACATATCTGGCGATATGTACGCAAGGCGTCTCATAATAGCATCACAGATGATGCAAAGCACCGACTGCGACATAAAGCAGACGGGCATTCGCCTCACGGCTCTGATAGACCACATGGGTTCCGCCGAAATGATAAGAAGATGGCATGATGAAGTGTTCCGCCGCATGACATGCAGCGAATGGTTTCACGCCAACAGCCGGTTGCTCTCAGCGACAGCCATGAAGCACAGAGACGAATGGCTCGAGGCTCTGCCTGAAGGTATAGGCACGCTGATGCTAAACATGGATATGGAAACGTGCATAGCGAGAATATATTACTCAGGTATGCCGCTGCGCCTGATTCTCCAGATGCTAATGGCGGCAGGCAGCATCATCGAAAGCATCCGCACCCGGTATCTGTACGGCACAGGTACTGGCGAGGTAATCAGAAACTACAATATAGACGGCAATTTTCTCGATGCTCATGGTAACGAGAACGTAAAATTTATAAAATAAGAAAAAATGGAAGAGAAAAGAGTTTTCAATATCAAGGGCAGTTACGTCGACATACACGACAACCAGACCGTGAACCTGCACCTTAGCGGCGCAAAGGTAGACGTGGAGCAGAGCAACAAAACCGTGACGGCACAGCGTGCAGGCAGGCGCGTAAACGACTTCAGCAGTTGCATCACAGCCTCGCCAAAAGAGGCAACACTCGCGAAACTTCACACCCTGATAGACGGAAAACCGTGCCGCGAGGCAGCCATGATGATTCAGGCAGGCATAAAAGCAGGCTTGATAACGCGCCCCATAGCCGCCTCCGTCATCAATGAATTCGGCATCCAATGCTCCGTGTCGGCCTTCAACACCCAGATGCGCATCAAATCCACCGATGAAGAACTGGAACCGATAATAAAGGGAATGAAATAAGAGTGTGTTTGAGAACCCCCTAAGGCTATGTTGCAATCTAAAAAAACGACAATACGAATAAAATCAAGAAAAAAATAAATAATATCACAAAAAATTATATATCTTTGCAAAGAATAGCAAAAAAAGTATGATGTGCTACATTCTAGAAAATTGCAGAACTATTACTTTGTGCCGAATAACTTCCGATAATAATTTATTATAGGAACTTTAAAATATATTTGGTATGGAAGAAAATAAAAAAACTTAACCGAAGAAGATATAAAACTTCGATATATAACTCCAGCAATAAATAATTCTGGATGGACAAACGACAAGATTCTTATGGAAAAATACTTTACCGATGGCAGAGTTATTTTTCAAGGCAGTAAGCACGCACGTAAACAAGGCAATAAAGCCGATTATTTGCTATTGACATCAAAAAATAATCCGATTGCAGTTGTTGAAGCAAAAGATAATAAAAAATTAGTTGGAGAAGGTCTGCAGCAAGCGATAGAATATGCACGGATTCTTGATTTACCTTTTGCCTATAGTTCTAATGGAGACGCTTTCATTGAGCATGATTTCCATACTGGTATAGAACGCACTATATCTTTGAATAAATTTCCTAGTCCGGAAGATCTTGTTGAAAGATTAGACAACATAAAAAACTATACTCCGGAACAGATAAAAATCATTGACCAGCCATATTATTGGGATGAATATACCAATACACCGAGATATTATCAACGAATAGCTATAAACAAGACCGTAGAGGCAATTGCAACAGGCAGGAATCGCATTTTACTGGTAATGGCAACAGGAACTGGAAAAACATTCACATCATTCCAGATTATATATAGACTTACAAAATCAGGCGCAAAGAAAAAAGTACTATATCTTGCAGATAGAAATATACTGATAGACCAGACTATGAATCAGGATTTTAAGCCTTTCAAAAATGTTATGACAAAAATCCAGAACAAAGAAATGGACACCTCGTATGAAATATATATGGCACTATACCAGCAATTGATTTCCTACGATGAAGAAGTTCCAGATCCATTCAAGAAATTTGCACCTTCTTTCTTTGATTTAATCATAGTTGACGAATGTCATAGAGGAAGTGCTAAAGAGGATTCTGAATGGCGTCGCGTTCTTGACTATTTTAAAAGTGCAACTCAAATTGGTATGACAGCCACGCCTAAAGTTGATAATGAAGCAAATAACATTGATTATTTTGGCACTCCATTATATACATATTCATTGAAACAAGGTATTGAAGATGGTTTTCTGGCTCCTTATCGCGTAACAAATTCATTTATCAATATTGATTTGGAAGGTTGGGAACCAGAAGAAGGCGAACGAGACATTTATGACAACCTAATTCAAGAAGACTACTTTAGCCGAAAAGATTTTGGACGAAATATAGCAATTTTAAAACGCAGAGAAATTGTAGCCAGGAGGATTACAAAAATGCTACATGAAATAGGGCGAATGACCAAAACCATTGTGTTCTGTGCGGATATAGATGAAGCTGAAGCTATGAGGCAATTATTGGTCAATATGAACTCAGACTTGTGCAAAAAAGACTCAAGATATGTGATGCGTATCACAGGAGATGAAAACATCGGCAAAAGGCAACTTGACAACTTTATTGATCCTGATGAAAAATACCCTACTGTGGTAACGACTTCACAAATGCTTTCTACAGGTGTAGATTGCAAAACCTGCGGACTAATTGTCATCGATAAAGAAATTGGTTCTATGACAGAATTCAAACAAATTGTAGGACGTGGCACTCGTCTTCGTCCCGATAAAGACAAATGGCATTTTGAGATTCTTGATTTTAGAAATGCTACTCAATTGTTTAAAGATCCTGAGTTTGACGGAGAACCAGAGCAACCAAGCCCAACTATTAAATCATATAGTCCCCCAAAATTTTCACCATCATTCGTATCAGAACCTATTGTCAGAGATGATGTAAAAAAATATATCGTTGAAGGCACTGATATAAAAATTGAAACAGAAATTGTACAGTATTTGGGAACAGACGGTAAGTTAGTAAACGAAAGTATTACGTCATTTACCCGCAAGAGCATTCGCAAAAGATATGCCAGTGAAGCGGAATTTGTCACAAGATGGAACACTGCTGATAAAAAGAAAGCCATCATGAATGAACTTAAAGAATATGATGTCTTGATAGATGCGGTGCGTGAGGCAAATCCGGATTTAGCTAATGCAGATGTATTTGACATTATCTGTCATGTGGCATACGACAAAAAGCCGTTAACAAGAAAAGAACGAGCCAACAATGTAAAAAAGAGAGACTATCTTTCTAAATATGAAGGACAGGCACGCAAGGTGCTTGAAATATTGCTTGACAAATATGCAAATAATGGTGTACTGGAATTGGAGAATGCAATGATATTGTCTCTAGAACCATTCTCGCAAATTGGTACAAGCGTAAAAATAATGAAACTGTTTGGTGGTCGTTCCGGCTATGAAAAAGTTATAAAAGAATTGGAAAATGAGCTGTATGCAGCTTAACATTTAATAAATATGGCAGTAAATAATCTTATAAAAAGAATTCAGAATATTATGCGCCAAGATGCCGGTATCAGCGGCGATGCGCAACGTATAGAACAAATGGTATGGATATTCTTCCTGAAAGTATATGATTCACAGGAAGAGGAATGGTAATGTACCAAAGAAGAAGGTTACACTTCTATTATTCCGGAAAAATTTCGATGGAGAAACTGGGCTGTTGACAATGCTGATGGAAACGCATTGACAGGTGACGCCCTGCTGTCATTCATAAATGAGGAATTATTCCCTACGATGAAAGGATTAGCTATTGACGAAAATACCCCTCGCGGTCAGTCCATTGTGCGTGATGTTTTTTCTGACTTGAATCAATATATGAAAAACGGCATCTTATTGAGACAAGTGATAAACGTAGTTGATGAAATTGATTTTTCTGATGCTGTAGATCGTCATACATTTGGCGATATATATGAAGGCATTCTTAAAGATCTTCAATCAGCAGGACATGCAGGTGAATTCTACACGCCACGTGCTCTGACAGATTTCATTGTCAAGATGCTAAATCCCAGATTAGGAGAAACATTCGGAGATTTTACTTCCGGCACAGGTGGTTTCCTTACATCAGCTCTCAATCATCTGCAAAAACAAATCAAAAATACAGAAGATATGGAATCATACCAGACATCCACTGTAGGTCAAGAATGGAAACCACTGCCATATTTACTTTCCATCACCAATTTGCTGGTACACGGTATAGAAGCTCCAAATATTAAGCATTGTGACAGTTTAGGAACAAAATACAATGACTTCAAAGAAAAAGATAAGGTTGATGTTATTGGTATGAATCCTCCATATGGCGGCAGCACGGAAAATAGCGTAAAAAGTAACTTCCCTATGGATATGCGCAGCAGTGAAACTGCTGACCTATTCATGGTATTGATTATGTATCGTTTGAAGAAATATGGACGTGCTGGAGTGATTGTCCCTGACGGATTTCTCTTTGGCACTGACGGGGCTAAGCTTGCAATTAAAACAAAGATGCTGCGTGACTTTAATCTTCACACAATAATTCGTTTACCAGGCAGTATCTTTTCTCCATATACATCTATTGCTACAAACATCTTGTTCTTCAACAACGAACGAGCAGAAGGTGCAAATGAACAATATGCCACAAAAGAGACTTGGTTTTATCGGTTGGATATGCCTGAAGGCTATAAGCATTTTTCTAAAACAAAACCAATGAAATTGGAACATTGTCAGCCTATAATGGATTGGTGGAACGATAGAAAAGAAATTATCTTGGCAGAAGGTGATGAGAAATCAAGATGTTTTACAGTACAAGATTTAATTGATTCTGATTGCAATTTTGACCTGTGCAAATTCCCTAAAGAAGACGAAGAAATTCTTCCACCAAAGGAACTACTAACTCAATATTTCAAGAAGAGAGCTGCGCTTGATCATGAGATAGATAAGACGTTAGCTGAGATTCAGAATATCTTAGGCTTCAAAGTAGAATTAGATTAAGTTACTGACAAATAACCAAATTTGAACGCATGCGTTCAGATGGAAATAAGCGTATTGCGTTGACTTTAGGTACATATTTCTTACACAAGAATAAATATTACTGGCATGCTTGCATTTGTATGCGAACATTTGAATCTATCATTTATCACGTGGCAGCTTCAAATATTGACCAAGATTTGCTGTTACGTATCGTTATTAGTTTTATGTCAAATGAAGACTATGATGAAGAACTAAAAATAGACATAGCCAACACAATGAGCAAAGGAAAATTAGGAATTCAAGAAGAAGATTACAAACAATGAACGGAAAACAATTAAAGAATAGCATATTACAGTGGGCAATACAAGGAAAGCTTGTACCGCAAGACCCTAATGATGAACCTGCATCTGCTCTGCTTGATAAGATTCGAGCAGAGAAAGCACGTCTCATAAAGGAAAAGAAAATCAAGAAAGATAAGAAAGAATCCATCATCTTTCGAGGTGACGATAATTCCTATTATGAGAAGTTGCTTGCTACGGGGGAGGTGAAGTGCATTGATGAGGAGGTGCCATTTGATGTTCCGCAAGGTTGGGAATGGTGCAGATTACGTGATATTATTTTAGGTACAAATGCTGGTAAAAGCCCTAATTGCGAAAAACGACCAAAGAAGTCAGAGGAATGGGGTGTATTGACAACTACATCAATTCAAGAGAATGCTTTTTTATCTAACGAGAACAAAGTATTGCCAAAGCATTACGTAATAAACCCAGAACATTGTGTACGATATGGTGATATACTTATAACACGAGCTGGTCCTGTTAATCGAACAGGTATAGTTTGTATGGTTGAAAATAATTGTGATAAACTAATTCTTTCAGATAAAACCGTTAGAATAGATTATATGCATGACTATTGTAATCCAAAGTTTCTCGTTTTCGTACTTAATAGTTCTGCAATACACGAATTAGTAATGAGTGCAACTGTTGGAATGGCTGCTTCACAGGTTAATGTGTCGCAAAGTAGCATTCAGAACACATTAATTCCATTTCCACCCTCTAAGGAGCAACAGAGAATCGTTAACAAATTGAAAGTACTTCTACTACAAATCGAAAAATATGATAATGCTCAGAATAAACTGGATGAGTTGAATAAAACAGTAAAAGACATCATTAAAAAGAGTGTATTGCAGGAAGCAATACAAGGAAGACTTGTTTCACAACTTGAAGAAGAAGGAACAGCCAAAGAACTGCTTGACCAGATAAAGGCAGAGAAACAAAGACTTGTTAAGGAGGGCAAGCTAAAGAAATCAGCTCTCAACGATTCTATCATCTTCCGTGGTGACGATAACAAGTATTATGAGCAGATAGGGGGCGAAGTGACTGAGATTGAACTTCCTTTGGACTTTCCAAGTTCTTGGTCTCTTGCTCGATTAAATGCAGTTTGCCAACTTACAGACGGCTTAAAAACAACAGGCAAACAATGCTTGTTAGATGCAAAATACTTACGTGGTAAAAGTTCTGAAACTATAGTAGAACAAGGTAAACTTGTATATAAAGGTGACAATATAATGCTTGTGGACGGTGAAAACTCAGGTGAAGTTTTCATCGTACCACAAGATGGCTATATGGGTAGTACATTCAAGCAGTTATGGATAAGTTCCTCAATGTACGAACCTTATGTTTTAGCTTTTATACAGTTCTATAAAGAGACATTGCGCAACTCCAAGAAAGGTGCAGCAATTCCACACCTCAACAAGGAGCTTTTCTATGGTCTTATAAT
>CAZFXK010000105.1:0-7764 GCA_964522975.1 uncultured Bacteroides sp.
GGAATAAAGAAAAGAGTATTTATGTGTTGTATAACATGTGGTGTTTGTCTCTTTTTATTGTCATTAGTGTTAATTTTACACTTATGCTAATGAGATCATTTATTAATACAGACAATCATATGAAAAAACACATGTATTTCTACGCATTTTTGGTTTTATTATTCGCTGCTTGTGGATCTAAGCCAAAAACTCAAATTACAAAATCCGGATTAAATCCAGAAAAATTTGACAGTATCATTGATGGTAAACAAACAGGCTTGTATACTATAACAAACAGTAAAGGTGTGGAAGTTTGTTTTACCAATTTTGGGGGACGAATTCTTTCTATTTTAGTGCCTGATAAAAATGGAGAGATGAAAGATGTAGTACTGAATTACGATAATCTAACCAGTTTAACATCAGAATCCAGTGATTATGGTGCATCCATAGGACGCTATGCTAATCGGATTAAAGGAGGGTTATTACCAATTGATGGAGATACCATTCAATTACCTCAAAATAATTTTGGACATTGTTTGCATGGAGGAGTAAAAGGATGGCAATATCAAGTATATGATGTTATCCATCAAACGAATAATTCTTTGACTTTATCTTATAAGTCTGTTGATGGAGAGGAGAATTTCCCTGGCAATGTTGAGGCCTTTGTAACCTTTACTTTAGATGAAGAGAATGCTTTGCATATTGATTACGAAGCTACTACTGATAAAAAAACAGTCATAAATATGACGAATCACTCTTATTTTAATTTAACGGGGGATCCTTTAAAACCTATTACCGATCATTATCTTTATGTAAATGCTGATTATTATACCCCAATAGATGAAACCGTTATTACAACAGGAGAAATACTTCTATTGAAAGACACTCCGTTAGATTTTTCCACAGATAGAAAAATAGGAACCCGTATTGATGAGTACGACTTTGATCAATTAAAGTTTGCCGATGGTGTAGATCATAATTTTGTGCTTAATGCAAAAGGCGATTTAACTAAAATGGCCGCAAAAATATATTCAGAGGAAACAGGTATTGGAGTAGAAGTATACACGAACGAACCCGGCATTCAGGTTTATACCGGAAACTTTATGGATGGATCTGCTATTGGAAAGAAAGGATTACCTTATAATAAAAGAACAGGTGTTTGCTTAGAAACACAACATTATCCGGATAGCCCCAATAAACCTGAATGGCCTTCAGTTTATTTAAGTCCCGGGGAAACTTATAAAAGTAAATGTATATATCAATTCACAGTGAACAAATAAAACATATTAACAAAACTAAAATTTATTATCGTGGAATTATTCAGTACATTAGATTGGATTGTAATAGGAGTGTTTATACTCCTATTAATAGGTATCATAGTATGGGTAATGAAGCAGAAACAAGACGATTCTGCGGATTATTTCTTAGGTGGACGTGATGCTACTTGGATAGCCATTGGAGCGTCTATCTTTGCTTCAAACATTGGTTCTGAGCATTTAATTGGTCTGGCTGGGGCTGGTGCTTCTAGCGGAATGGCCATGGCACATTGGGAAATTCAAGGGTGGATGATTCTTATCTTGGGTTGGGTTTTTGTTCCCTTCTATAGTAGAAGTATGGTATATACTATGCCTGAATTTTTGGAAAGAAGATACAATTCACAATCCAGAACCATTCTTTCGGGTATCTCATTAATTAGTTATGTATTAACAAAAGTGGCTGTTACTGTTTATGCTGGGGGATTAGTTTTCCAACAAGTATTTGGTATTGACAAATTATGGGGGATTGATTTCTTTTGGATAGCGGCCATTGGGTTAGTTTTAATTACAGCTCTTTATACGATTGTTGGAGGTATGAGATCTGTATTGTATACTTCCGTATTGCAAACGCCGATTCTATTATTGGGTTCTTTAATTATCTTAGTTTTAGGTCTTAAAGAACTTGGTGGTTGGGAAGAGATGATGAGAATATGCAGTGCAGTTACTGTAAATGATTATGGTGATTCAATGACGAGTTTAATTCGTAGTAACAGTGATCCTGATTTTCCTTGGTTGGGTGCCTTAATTGGTTCTGCTGTCATTGGTTTTTGGTATTGGTGTACTGATCAATATATTGTACAACGTGTTCTTTCTGGAAAAAACGAAAAAGAGTCACGTAGAGGAACTATTTTTGGAGCTTACTTAAAGTTGTTACCCGTATTTTTGTTTTTAATTCCGGGAATGATAGCTTTCGCTCTACATCAAAAAGGAATAGCCACAGGAGAAGGATTTTTACCTTTTTTGGAAAATGGAAATGTTAATTCAGACGCTGCCTTTCCAACTTTGGTAGCTAAGTTATTGCCTGCAGGAGTAAAAGGACTGGTAGTTTGTGGTATTTTAGCTGCCTTAATGAGTTCTTTGGCTTCCTTATTTAATTCTTCTTCCATGTTATTTACTATCGATTTTTATAAGCGTTTTCGCCCTAATACTCCTGAGAAATCTTTAGTTCGCATTGGACAGATTGCAACCGTTGTAATTGTTGTTTTGGGTATATTATGGATTCCCATTATGCGTAGTATAGGAGATGTGCTATATGAATATCTACAAGATGTTCAATCTGTATTAGCTCCCGGTATTGCTGCTGCGTTCTTATTAGGTATTACTTGGAAGCGAACTTCTGCTCAAGGAGGTATGTGGGGATTAATTTCCGGTATATTGGTAGGATTAACTCGTTTAGGTTCAAAAGTTTATTACAGTAATGTAACCGATGCCAGTGACTCTTTGTTCAAATACATATTCTATGATGTTAATTGGTTATTCTTCTGTGGTTGGATGCTGCTGTTCTGTATTATAGTTGTTGTATTAGTAAGTTTGGCCACGCCGGCTCCAAGTGCTGAGAAAATCCAAGGATTGGTGTTTGGAACAGCTACTGCTGAAGAAAAAGCGGCTTCAAGGGCTAGTTGGAACAAATGGGATGTGATTCATAGTGTAATCATAATAGGTATTACAGTCGCATTCTATATTTATTTTTGGTAGGATATAAATTAATTTAATATATGAGTAATTTTTATGCACATCATGATAAGTTCTACATTGGACTCGATTGTGTGATTTTTGGATTTTATAAAGATGAATTACACTTACTTTTATTAAAAAGAAATTTTGAACCCGCTAAAGGACAATGGTCTTTAATGGGCGGGTTCTTAAAAAAGGATGAAAGTACAGATGAAGCTGCTCGTAGAGTTTTAGAAGAGCTAACCGGTTTGAAAGATGTTTATATGGAGCAAGTTGGAGCTTTTGGGGAAATTGATAGAGATCCGGGTGAAAGGGTGATATCAATAGCCTATTATGCTTTACTGAACATCAATGAATATGATAAGAAACTGGTGGAAGAACATAATGCTTATTGGATTAAGATGAGTGAGCTTCCTCCCTTAATCTTTGATCATTATAAGATGATAAAGTTAGCCAGAAGACAGATGAGACGAAAGGCTGCAACAGCCCCCATAGGGTTCAATTTATTACCTGAATTATTTACATTAACTCAACTCCAGACTCTTTATGAGGCGATTTATGATGAAGAAATGGATAAGCGAAATTTTAGAAGGAAAGTTGGGAAAATGGACTTTATTGAGAAAACAGACTTAATAGATAAAGAAACATCTCGTAGAGGTGCTGCTCTTTATAAGTTTAATGATAAGGCTTATCTGGAAGATCCTAATTTTAATTTATAGTATTCATGTTAGAAGAATTAAAAGAAAAAGTATATCAAGCTAATTTAGCTCTAGTTAAACATGGATTAGTCCTTTTTACTTGGGGAAATGTTTCTGCTATTGATAGAGAAACCAATTATGTGGTTATAAAGCCCTCGGGGGTTGATTACGAAACAATGACAGCTAGTGATATGGTGGTGGTTGATTTGAATGGGAAAGTAATTGAAGGAAATTTGAATCCTTCGTCAGATACACCTACTCATATTGCTTTGTATAAAGCTTTTCCTGAGATAGGAGGAGTTGTTCATACGCATTCAACGTATGCCACTGCATGGGCACAAGCCGGATTAGATATTCCGAATATTGGAACAACGCATGCCGATTATTTCTATAAAGATATTCCTTGTACGGCAGATATGACGAAATCTGAAGTTGAAGGAAGTTACGAATTGGAAACGGGTAATGTAATAGTTAAACGTTTTGAAGGAATGAATCCTATGCATACACCTGGAGTATTGGTTAAAAACCATGGCCCTTTTTCATGGGGGAAAGATGCTGATGAGGCAGTATATAATGCCGTAGTTATGGAAGAAGTAGCTAAAATGGCAAGTATTTCTTTTGGCTTAAACCCTCACTTAAAAATGAATCCATTATTAGTGGAAAAGCATTTTAATAGAAAGCATGGTCCGAATGCTTATTATGGACAAAAAAATAATATTTAGTAATAACGTAAAATAATTAATAACATGGGATTTAAAGATTTTGAAGTTTGGTTTGTTACCGGAGCGCAATTATTATATGGAGGTGATGCAGTGAAAGCTGTAGATGCACATAGTACAAAAATAGTTGAAGGTTTGAATAACTCGGGTAACTTACCTATAAAAGTAGTTTATAAAGGTACAGTTAATTCCTCTAAAGAGGTTCAGATCGCTTTGAAAGCAGCAAATAATGAAGATAAATGTGTTGGTGTCATAACTTGGATGCATACTTTCTCTCCTGCTAAAATGTGGATTCATGGATTGCAGGAATTAAGAAAACCTTTGTTGCATTTGCATACTCAATTTAATAGTGAGATTCCTTGGGATACAATGGATATGGATTTTATGAATCTAAATCAAAGTGCTCATGGAGATAGAGAATTCGGTCATATTTTAGCCCGTATGCGTAAAAATAGAAAAGTTGTTGTAGGCCATTGGGAAGATAAAAAAACACAAGATCGTATTTCTGTTTGGATGCGTGTGGCAGCTGCTTGGACAGATGCTCAGGATATGTTGATTGTTCGTTTTGGCGATCAAATGAATAATGTAGCGGTTACTGATGGGGATAAAGTAGAAGCAGAAATGCGTCTGGGTTATCACGTAGATTATTATCCTATTGCTGAATTAGTTAAAGTTCAAGATAAGGTAACCGACCAAGATATTAAAGACTTAATAAAAGTGTATGAGTCGGAATATGATTTTGCAGATAACTGTAAAGAAGGAGGAAAAGATAGAAAACAAGTGATAGAAGCTGCACGAATTGAAATCGCTCTTCGTCGTTTCTTGAAAGAAAAAGGAGCAAAAGGTTTTACTACTAACTTTGATGATTTAGAGGGTGTTGATCAGATACCCGGATTAGCTAGTCAAAGATTGATGGCAGAAGGCTATGGTTTTGGTGCAGAAGGCGACTGGAAAACAGCAGCTCTTTTCCGTTCTATGTGGTTTATGAGTCAAGGTTTTGACAAAGGATGTTCATTCTTAGAGGATTATACACTGAATTTCAGTGGAGAAAATAGTGCTATTCTTCAAGCTCATATGTTAGAAGTCTGCCCTTTAATTGCTGAACATAAGCCTAAATTAGAAGTTCACCCTTTAGGTATTGGAGGGAAGAATGATCCGGCACGCTTGGTCTTTACTTCTAAGCAAGGAGAAGGTGTTGCTGCGACTATAGTAGATATGGGAAATCGTTTTAGATTAATCGTAAATAAGGTTGATTGTATCAAGAGTAATGAACTACCTAAGTTACCGGTTGCTTCTGCGCTTTGGATTCCACAACCTAACTTTGAAGTTGGTGCTGCTGCTTGGATTTTGGCAGGAGGTACACATCATACAAGTTTTTCATATGATTTGACTGTAGAGTATTTAGAAGATTATGCTGAAATTGCTGGTATTGAAATGATTGTAATAGATAATGAAACCACTTTAGAATCGTTCAAAAAAGAGTTACGAATGAATGAGATTTATTATTTATTAAATAAAGCTTTAAAATAGGAAATATTTATTCCCCGTACATTTACAAATGAATGTATGGGGATTGTCAAAAGGAAAAGATAATGGGAAAGACAAAATATGTAATTGGTGTTGACTATGGTAGTGATTCTGCACGAGCTTTAGTCGTTAATGCTAAAAATGGGGAAATTTTAGCCACTACAGTTAAAAATTACCCTCGTTGGTCTGAGAAATTTTTTTGTAATGCTTTAATCAATCAATATCGTCAGCATCCTTTAGATTATATTGAAGTATTGGAAGCAACGGTTACGGGTGCTTTAGCTCAATGTTCAGAGGATGTTGCTGAAAATGTTGTTGGTATTGCTTTTGATACTACGGGAAGTACGCCCGCTTTAACTGATGAATCCGGTACCCCTTTGGCTTTATTGCCTGAGTTTAAAGAGAATCCCAACGCTATGTTCATTTTATGGAAAGATCATACGGCAACAAAAGAAGCAGAAGAGATAAATGTGCTAGCTGAAAAATGGGATATTAATTATACTGACTATGTAGGTGGTATCTATTCTTCTGAATGGTTTTGGGCAAAAGCTTTACATATACTCCGTAATGATGAAAAAGTACGCGAAAAAGCTTATTCAATTGTTGAACTATGCGAATGGCTTCCTGCTTTAATAACCGGAGTAGATAAAAGTAGTGAAATAGTAAGAAGTCGTTGTGCCGCAGGACATAAGGCAATGTGGCATGAAAAATGGGGAGGTCTTCCCAGTGAAGAGTTTTTGGTAGCATTAGATCCCTTATTGAAAGGATTTAGAAGTCAGCTTTTTGAAAAGACAGAAACAGCGGATAGATCTGTAGGTACATTAAGTAGTGACTGGGCAAAAAGATTAGGTTTATCGAAAAATGTAATTGTTGCTGGTGGAGCGTTTGATTGTCATATGGGGGCTGTTGGCGCAGGAATTACACCTCATACTTTTGTACGTGTAATTGGTACCTCTACTTGTGATATTATGGTTTCTGAATATGATGAAATTGAAAATAAATTAATCCGAGGAATATGTGGGCAAGTTGATGGATCGGTTATTCCGGGTATGATAGGCTTAGAAGCCGGACAATCTGGTTTTGGGGATATTTATGCTTGGTTTAAACGTGTTTTAGAGTTTCCTTTAAATGCTATTTTAAGTAATTCCACCTTAATAGATGAAGAAACTAAAAAGAAATTAATAAAAGAAACAGGTGATCAAATATTGTCAGCATTAACTGAAGAGGCTGAAAAGATTCCTATTGAAGAAAGTACTATTTTAGCAATAGACTGGATGAATGGCAGACGTACACCTGATGCAAATCAATTGCTACAAGGAACTATAGCCGGTTTAACGCTGGGAAGTAGTGCACCACGTATATTCCGTGCTTTGGTTGAAGGTACCGCATTTGGATCTAAGGCAATAGTTGATAGATTTAGAAGAGAAGGTATTGTTATAAATGATGTCATTGGAATTGGAGGCATAGCCCTTAAATCTTCTTTTGTCATGCAAACTTTGAGTGATGTATTAGATATGTCTATTAAAGTATGTAAGACAGATCAAGCTGTTGCATTGGGGGCATCTATGTTTGCAGCAACTGCTGCCGGTTTATATGATAAGGTAGAAGATGCATCTAGGGCAATGCATCCAGGTTTTGCTCATATTTATGAGCCTAATAAAGAAAATGTAAAAAGATACCAAGAAATTTATGAGAACTATCGTAAGCTAGGAGAATTTACTGAAAAAGAACTCTATAAATGATTTTAAAATTAGGACATAGGAAGCCTTTCCTATGTCCTAATTTGTATTTACACCTTTAGATATTAATACCATGAAAAAACTAGTCTGTTTTTCTGTCCTTTTCATTTGT
>CAZFXK010000106.1:0-7645 GCA_964522975.1 uncultured Bacteroides sp.
TAACATGAAACTTCAATAAAAACTATACAAGAGAACCTAATCTCTGCGATCTATTAGCGTCTGACCAAATTTTCCGGATTCACTATTTTAGGTATTGTTTACAATAATCCACAAACTCTTTTACCATTTTCATATCAGTATATTTTCTTCCAGGGAACAGAGTTCTTCCATTGTAATGGGCAAAGAGATCTACCCAATCTAAAGCTAAACCTTTTATTGCTTCTTCTCGAGTCTTACCAAGATAGGTATCATGAATGTCTCCATGATCCAAGAATAACCGTTCAAAATAACCGTTTTCATTTATATATATATATATCACTATATTCTATTTCTTTCCAATCCATTACTATTGAATATTTAGGTATTTTAGCTAATAATTTATTAGTATCTTCCCAAAACAGTATTTTTTCTTCCTCTGTTAATTTGTACATACTTATTGATTTCTATCTATATTATATAAAATACTAATTGCCCTTAACTATTACAAGAAAAAAGACAAACCATAATTATAAACCCGATGATTGATTTTGTTTTCATATTTACTATTGTATTTTTGTCCTTCCCTATGTTACCATAGATATATCTTATTCTTCATTTCTTTGTCATTAATTCTGATTTTTATTTTACTTCTGATATTTCCATATTCAAGTGTTTTATTCACTAGTGTATCATTTATAAAAGTAAGATAACAGAATTTTGGTTTGTAAATTCTATAAGCATGGAAATGACCAGTTTCTTTATAAGTTCTGTATGCTTTTGGAAAATATCGTTTGACAATTTTCCAAAAGCTCTCGTTTGTGAGTTTGAAAAAATCTTTGTCGTTTGAATATGAATATCCTGCAATAAAGAAAAAGAATGTATCATGCCCTTTTATGTTGCATATAAGATGTGGTGGAAAATTCTGAATGTCATTTATAGATATTATAGGTTTTATTATATATCTGGTAATGCTGTCATTTATATCTTTGATAAATACACCAACATAAGTAGAATCTCCATCTTCAAGGGGTAAATCTGAAAGTATAGATTTTCTATAGTTTGAAATTTCTTTTTCAATGATTTTGTTATTTATTAGAATATAGCTGTTTCTAGAGACGTTTTCATTTTTATTCGTTTTTTGGATGTTCTTACATGAAAAAAAACTCAAAATGATAAACAAGACACATAATATTTTTTTCATACTTATTGAAATTAAAGAATGTAATTATTAATGTTGTTACAAGTACTTTTCTTTGCCGTTAATTTTAACTTTGATTTTATTTACACTTGTTCCAACTTCGTAAGTCTTATTTATAAGAGAATCATTAATGAAAGTAAGATAACACTCTTTCGGCTCATAAATTCTGAATCCCCCAAAATATCCTTTCTTCTTATATGTTTTATACGCTTTGGGGAAGTATTTCTTTGTAAGTTTCCAAAAGCTATCTGGCTTAAGCCTAAAAACGGCATTTTTGTCATCATATGAATATCCTGCCGTAAAAGTAAAGAATGTGTCATGTCCTTGTACTTTGCAAATAAGATGCGGAGGAAATGCTTTAAAGAAATATTGATCATCAATAGGAGTTATTATATATCTGTTTATGCTGTCATCTATATTTTTAACAAAAACTCCTACGTAAATAGAGTCACCTTTTTTTAAGGGAAAATCTGACATTATGAAATTTCTGTAAGCTACTATTTCCTTTTCCAATGTCTTGTTGTTTATCTGGATGTAATCATCACAGTTGTCGGTTGTCGTTTTATCAGTTTCATTCCTGTTTGTACAAGAAATACCAATAAACATGATTAAGAAAATATATATATTTCTTTTCATAATTTTGTTATTTATATATGTTATATTTCCAATTTGGACTATAAATAGCTTGATGGCTTAATGTCCCTTGACTATAATAGTCTCCATTTAAAAGCAATATGTTAATATTTCCATCATATCTCCCCATGTTATTAATATCTTTAGGGCTTATATATAATGGATTATCTGAATTCCTATTAAGATCAAAATAAGGATGAGTGTGAACATATGTTTTAATTCCAACACCATTATATTTATTTAATTCTAGACCATTTTTATCCGAGAAATGTTGTATATTTGGAGATTCTTCACACGAAGTAAATGTTGATAAATAATCCCTAAATATAACAATATCTCCGTTGTTTAAAAATGCCCCCATAACTTCTTTACCTGTATATTGAGATCGCTTAATCATATATTTCATAGCCCTTATTCTGTTTTTCATTCCTTTGCCATGAAATATGTAATCACGAGTACCCCTTCTCTTATCCTGCCATTCGTGCATCATGTCATTGAACATAATGGCAAAAGTTCCGGTAACAGCTCCATTGGCGAATTTTCCTCCACCAATTTCTGATACTGTTCCACTTAAAGCTGTGCTCATGACAATTTTAATAGCCTTTTCACCTTCAGTTATACGGTTTATTCCATAAGAACCAGAAGAGGATACTGCACCCATCATCATACCATGGAACATATTACCACCTTGAACGCCTTCAAGCCAAGCCTCAGAGAAAGAATGTTTAAATAACTGTTCGACAAAGGAACCGCCACCTGACGCATAATTCAAGAAACTGCTTGCTGTTCCCCATACCGTACCCATAAAGGTGGATTTTGCAATTTGCCCGATATTGGAACCGTTGAGCAGAGAACCAGTCAATGCCCCGGCAGCTCCTCCGGCAGCTCCCGCAATGATGATGGTACCTATAGCAGTTCCAGAGCCTAGTGTTACTGCAGATACGGCTATTCCGACAACTGCGGCTGTGAGAGATTTCCAATTCTTGCTGAACCAGTTGTAACCAGACGGATCTACAAGAGAAAGTGGATTGTTCAGACAGTAGACATATCTGTTGAGGCTTTGAGAGAAGTCTGCAGCCTGCACAATCGGGTCCGGAGAAAGGAAACGTCCCGTTACAGGGTCATACATTCTGCCGTCCATATTCACTATTTCAAATATGTCGACATGTTCATGTCCTCCGAAACCACGTTCCTGCCATGCGTTGGCATCTGCAATATCGGAATAGTATTCCCAGTTTGCCGGATTCCGTCTTCTGCCCCATGCGTCATAGCTCAGTTCCTGTGCCAGTTTTCCATCAGTGTCAGAGTATGCCTGCACAGATCCGAGATGATCACGATGCAAATATCTGAGAATGTCGCCATGAATACTGGAATTTTCAAAGATCGCTATAACCTTTCCATTTGCAAAGATATAATTTATTTTTGTTATTTCATTGTTTTTATGGCTTTCTTCATAAAAATTACCTACATAATATTTTGTCTCGACATTGCCGTTGTCCGTGATTACAGATTTAACTCTGGACTCGTCAACTCCGTAAAGGAGACTCATAGATGCGTTGCCCTGCTTCAGAAAGGTAATCTTGTCGAATGATGAATATCTAATCTCGTCCCATAGCTTCGGCTGATAAGAAGCACCGGATATTGTCATCAGGCGGTTTGTACCGTCTTTATATGAAAGTTCTGTTCCGACACCGGTTTTTGAAAGTATGTTGCCGGCATTGTCGTATGATATCTCCTGAGTTACGGTTCTGTTTCTGGTTATCTTTGTAAGGCGTGCCAGTCCGTCATAATCGAAATGCTCAGTCAGACTTCTTGTCTTGTCAGTTCTGTCTGTCAGGTTACCTACAGCATTGAAAGCATATTGCCAGTTTTGAACACCCGGTGTAACGATATTGGTGACATACCCTTTCTGTGCGTTATATGTGGTTGTGGTAAGCAGTCCGTTTCCAAGCAGTTCTTTTTCCACCTGTCCCCGTGCATTTTCAGTTTTCAGTTCCCAATACTTATAATTTGTATCTGCATTGGTAACGCTTGTAAGCATACCGTTTTCAGAGTAGTTGTTTTTGGTTCTCAGTCCTGAAGGGTAGGTTACGGCATCTACTTTATTGAGCGAGTTATATGTACTGGATGTGATGAAACTGTGTTCGTCAATGACATCTGTCGTAGACAGCATTCTGCCATAGTTGTCATATTGGAATGTCTGTGAAGTTCCGTTGGTAGAAGTAATTCTATCTGCGTATCCTTTCAATTTGGCGTCATAGGACGTGGTTATTGTCATATCAGGACGCTGCTCACTTATAATTCTACCGCCTTTGTCATATACAAATTTTGTGGTACCCTTGTTGTCAGTATGATATGTATGTTCACCGTATGCATTGTATACGTCTTCGCTTGTTCCAAGATCTGGGTCGATAAGTTTGATTCGGTTGCCCATGATGTCATATTCGGATTTCATCTCGGTACGCGATCCTTTGACAACAACACATTTGCCATCGACATCATAGGTGTAGGTGACACCGGTGCCATTGTTGTCAACACTTTCAATCATATTTCCGTTTATATCAGACTTCTTTGTTGTAATGTTTCCCAATGAATCTACCGTAGTCGTGGAGAGACCATTATACTGGAAAGAATAGGATTTTCCGTCAGGCGAGGCTTGTTTTACTATTCTGCCGCTTAGGTCGTATTCTTTGGTATTCCAGTAAACTGTATTTCCGGGGAAATAGGGCTCGGATGTTTTTTCGGTCTGCCCTTTGGCATTATAGACAACATCAACGTATACCTTTTGGCCATTATATGATTCTGTAACTTTGCGGACAGAGCGCCCAAGGCAGTCAAAGAACTCCAGACCAAAAGGCTCTCCGGTAGATTTGGAGTATTTAAAATATAGAGCATTGGAGGACGCATCTGCAATGCCGGCGTTCCATCCTGTCATTTGCTGAACGGAAGTAATTGGTGTGTGTGATTCCAAAAGTCTGCCGAATTTATCGTAAGTGTTTGTTGTCACAATGCCATTTTCATCCTTTGAACTCAACAGAACACCATAGTCTGTATCGATAGTGTTTGTCTTTGTGAAATTAAGTGGGTCGGTAGTGGAAGTAATATATCTCCCATTTCCATCGTATGACGTGCTTTGTGTTATGGAAACAGAGTTGTTGTTTGGAACAATAGTACTTCTTATTATATTGCCGTAAGCATCATGCGTGTATGTTTTCTTGTATCCAAGTGTTGGATTGTCCGGCTCAGTGTATTCTGTGTCTAGCAGACCAGAAGAAGTGTCATATTCGAATCTGGATTTTTTAGTTATTGTACCATGGCTGTTATTCTTTGTGACTGTAGATTCAGTCAGTCGTCCAAGCAGCCATTTACTTTCATTATTGATATATTTGTTTATGTTTTCTGTTGTCAGGTCTCCGCTTACAGTTGATATTTTAGTGGAATTTCCGTATTTATCATATTCGCGTGTCGTTGTCACATCAGAAATCAGTGTGCCGGAATTGTATTCGAATGATTTTTCATGAGTGGAGACGGGAATATATGTAAACACATGATTACCGTATGAAAAATTCTGGTAAAACAGTTTGTTGTCAGCAGTGCTCTTATTGACAAGAGTGTTGCCTATTCTGGTTTCAGAATATTTTTGGGCAATTACATATTCATCAGTATTTACTTCATACAGATTGATTGTGGTTGTATTGTTGGTTTCGTCTTTGATAGTTACATATTCAAATCCAAGCAGTCCCCTGCCACGCCTGTGTAGCATTGCGTTTTTGTATCTATATGTAGTAAGATTATATCCACCAATTCCATTCGGTGTCTTAGTGCTAGATACTACAGGCCATGAACTGCCGATGGAAGACATGGGGTATACGCTGGATGTTCCACGCTCATAAACACTTTTGTCACTTAAATATTTATAGCTGATGCTGGTGGTGTTACCCAATCCATCGGTTATTCCGGAAATGAGATTGACATTGTTCTCCGGCATCAGAAATAGCTGATAGCCGTCCCAGTTACTGTTGTTCCAGTCCGAGGTACATAAAAAATCAGTCTTTCCGTCACCATTGAAGTCACCCATATAGAAATGCCATTTATCCATGGCATAAGTGGCGGCGCCGTTTGTCTGACTGTAAGAATTGCCGGTGCCGTCATTTAGATAAACACTTGGTATTGTCATCTTGTTACCGTCTGATTGATTTTCTATAGCATAGAAATCATCAAAGCCATCACCGTTTATATCAGTAATAAAAAGTTTCTTATTCTTGGAGATAAATTTTCTTGGAAAATAAAACTTATCAAAATCTCCGTTACCTTTAAATGATAGAAGACACCAGTTTGTCCACCCATCCTTATTAGGATCATTTTCCCATCCCGTAAGCATTAGGTCTGTTTTCCCATCACCGTTAAAATCGCCAAAGTTTATGTAATGTCTTTTTTCTGGCCATTTTCCAGAGTCTACCTGTGACATTGTGCCGTATCCGTCACTTTGCAGCAGGTAGTACCCATTGTTGTCCAGATTCATTACATCTGTCAGCCCATCTCCATTAAAATCCCCATACTCAACTCTATCAAAGTTCACGCTGCAATTTCTTGTGGCCTTATACCCTAAAGGTGTGATAGAACTGCTGGAAGACACTGAGTATATTATGTCACATTTCTTTGAGTTTTCATACCATGCGAAAATATCAGCTGCCCCGTCACCATTCAGTTCTACACTCTGTATAGTGTATTTATTCTGAGTAGCGAGAAAGCATTTGCTGAAAAGAAAAGAAATACCTGTAGCAGATACTTTTGATAAATATAAGTCAGAATCATAGTAGCTGTCATTAAACTTCCTTTTTATAACAATATCATCATAGCCATCACCATTAAAGTCACCGCTAACAACCTGTTCTATATCTCCATTAAGCTTAAATTGTCCTGTTGCTGCTTGATAGAAAGAATTTCCATTGCTGAGAAATAGTTTCCAACCAGACCAGCCGGCATCTCTATTTTCTGGTGTAGCAATGAAATCGGCTTTGCCGTCTCCGTTAAAATCACCTATGGTAACCATGGCCTTGTGAATAATTGAAGAACGTGTATAATTTACATTGGTGACTTTGAAATTTTCTAGGTTGTACCAAGAAAACTTTGTTGGGTTCTTGTGTGTTCCGTCTGAGGCATATTCTGTTATGCTGACAAGTTGCTTCTTATAGTTTACAGTATAATAAGATGTCTTGAATATCTTAGTCCTACAAAATGCGTTTGAAAAGACAAGAAAGCAAATGAAAGTAAATGCGCTAAGTATCAATGCTTTAAGCGATAATTTGAGTTTTCCGATGTTTGCCAAACTCACTCTTAAAAAGACATAAAAGACTGTTTCTTGTTTCCGTTTTGTTTCTCGTTTCTCGGTTTGTTTTCTTATCTTTACATCAGTTTTCCGAAGTAAGGGAAGAGAAAGAAAAGCAAATGTCAGCATAGGAAACCATATCTGACATGAACTTTCAACAAGAGGGAGAAAGACCCTCCAATGTAGCAGAATACAAAAACAAAATAACACTTCATACATCATGGCAAGACCAAAGAAACAAGTAAAGCTGAAAGAGCCGATTAAAATTCGGTTGAAGTCGCTCGCAGATGGCAACAAGAGCATCTATCTTGACATCTACTATAAGGGAGTGAGGAAGTATGAATACCTCAAACTCTACCTTGTCCCCGAAATCAACCCTGTCTGCAAGGAACAGAACAAGCAGACTATGGCGGTTGCAGAACGCATCAAGGCAGAGCGCATCAAAGCCCTTCATGGTCATGGCATACAGGACTGGGAGACAGTAAAACAAGGCTCGATGCTTCTTA
>CAZFXK010000107.1:0-7590 GCA_964522975.1 uncultured Bacteroides sp.
TTGAGTGCGTTTTACATAAAACAAATCATCTTCTTTTTTCATAAGTTCTTTTTTTTATGTAACGGTATTGTAGGACGAGACAGACTCTTAAAATAATAAGCCCCCTCGTTACTAAAAACAAAAAGTATTTTTCTCAAGGTATGTCAAAAACATATTTAGATAATAAATCGTTATTGTATTTGACAGACAGACACAAAAGAATTATAGAGCCATCCGAAATCCGTTTATTTCTGTCATTTGTTTTTCCATTTCCTCTTTTTCTTTCTTCAATACTAGTAACTTGCTTTTGGCCTCTTCTAATTTTTCTTCTTTTCCTGTCTTTTCGGAAAGGATTTCTTCAATCTGTTCTTGAAAAGGATTGATTAGTTCTTCCAAGAATTCTTTCTTCACAGAATTAATTACATTATCTTTTTGAATGTAAATAGTATCCAGAAAAGGTTTTGGGTCAAAATCCGAATTAATAGTATTAATATAATTGTGAAGGTCTCGTTTATACTCGTTATGAGCAAGCACTGTTCCGATTTTTGAAAACACACCAAATGTAGCACCATTTAAAAAGTCACCGATAAACGCTAAAGCGAGAACACCCCAACCATAATTATCATCATCGTCTTTATCTACAGTGAAAATATCTTTATTGTCAATTTCAATTTGAATTTTAGAATTGACTTTCTTAATAAAATCCGCAGATTCAAAATCAGGAATTTTTCTGAGAGTTTCTTCTGCTTCTCTAATAAAATCAGTAATTGAACTCTTCACTTTCCCCTTAGCCTCTTTTGCCAAACGCTCCACTAATCGCTTAAATGTTCGAGTATTTAGATTATTATATTCCTTACTTAATGAGGGGCGTAAGTTTTCGCTATCTTCAAAACGCCCCTTAGCATCAATAATACTGTGCATCTTATTACAAGATGCATCTACAGCATCTTCCAACTCGTTTGCTCCTTTACGCACTATTTGTTTGAATTCAGATTCAATGTCATCTCCTAAAATATTTATTTTTTTACTTAATCTTTTCTCTACCTTTTTTAATTTGAGAAGCTTTTCCTCCAATTCATCGTTCGGAGTATTGAGATTTGTTATTTGACTTTCGTAGTCGCGTAAAGCTTTTTCTATTTTTGAAGCCTTTGAGTTCCCTGAGGCTAATATCGCATTCAAAGGTTTAGCGAATAGTATTTCACCTTTTTCTTTTTCTACTAATTGTTTGATTGCTGATGTAAGTTTATTGATATGACTAAGCTCCCTCATCTGTTGCTGGCTGCTAATCTCAAAATTCGAGCAATATCTCTTCCATGCGGTATTATACGCGTCATCTGCTGCAACTCTACTCATCGGCAATTCCGAAAGCAATGCCATTTCAGCAGAGAGCAAAATAGGTGTAGTATCCTTCAATAAATCAGCTAACGTATCATCCTTGTATTCTTTACTTGCTTTCTTTATTTCGCATTCCACATAAGTTCTTATTTGATCTTCTCCATCACCATTTTCATAAGGAATATCATATTTATTAATACCTATAAGAACCTTTCCAATACCACAACTTCTCACATTTTGAAACAATATATCTCTATCGATAGCATCAAAAGGACGGCCCGCATACAACATCATTAATACAACATCTGCTTTTCCCAAAAATGCCTTTGTCCGCTCTTCACGAGAAACGATCGGATCGTTAAACCCTGGAGTATCTACTATTTCTACACCCTTTAGATACTCCTTCGGATAATAAATAGTAACGGATTTAGTAATAGAGATATATTTACCGTCTGCTCCTACATATTCTATCAAATTTTCAAACTTATCCTCTTGACTTCCTCCCAAATAATTATTTATGGTTCCTCTGAGTTTGAATGATTTCTCCACAAGTTCCTTGGCTGCCTTTATTTTCGATTCTTCCAATGAATTACCTAACGCATCTTCTAATGAGCGAGCAGCCTGTATTTTCTGCTCTTCCCATTCCTCTTGGTTATAAAACTCAGCTACAACCCTCTTTTCTTCACCGTATGTAATAACCGAAAGAGCTGCAGTCATAGGGGTTGTTGCTGCCGGTAACACATCGTCTTCAAACACGAAAGCATTGAGAAAAGTAGATTTGCCACATTTCATTTGCCCAATAACACCTATGGTCAATGTGTCGTTTTCTAATTTACTTATTATTTCATCACATCTTCCTTTATCTATCCAACCAAAAGAATGAGCTTGATTCACCAATTGTTTTAAGTTTTGCTTCTTAGTGCGTAGGGCTTCAAAAATATTCTGTCCCATTTTGTTATTTTTTTAAGTTCTTTACTAATTGTTTAAATTTGCTGTGATAGTCTCTAAACAGGAGCCATTCCGATTTTGCCTCAAGATAATCAGAAATACACTCCTGTACTGCTTTTGATAATTCAGCATGAGTCTCATTCACTTCATAGATATATTCAATCTGTTCTGTAGAAATAGACATCAAAATATTCTGTAACCTATTTCCTTCTTCTGCCGACATTTCAAAGCGGTCTTTAGTAAAAAGGTGTGTTGTCCATTGAGGAATTTCGGCTGCTGATTCACAGCTTTCTTTCAACCTTTCAACAGCATTATTGAATAATTCGACAATCGAATTTTCGTACTGGATCATTTCAATTTTTTCGTCGTTACGAGTCTTTGTTTCTTTGTCTAGAACAGTAATCACATCAGCCAGTTTACTTAAAAGTGTTTCAATATAAGAATCATGAATGAGAGAGTGCTTAATGGACTTTACTGGCCCCATAATAACTTCCAATTTAGCTTTGGAAGAAAAGCGAATGAATTGCATTACCTTTATATTTTCTTTTCTCAAAGTGCTGCCGATCAACTTCTCCACACCATCTACCTCTCCTTTCGATTTAGTATCAACCTTATTGATTACAACAAAGAGAGGTTTTTTCAAATGTTTTTTTATTAAATCAATCGAACTTCTGTTTATGGTTCCAGCATTCACATCGAAGACCCAGAAAAGAGCATCACACTCATTGATTACCTCAATAGTCCTTTGTGCATCTTCCTTATCGTTTGAATTAAATCCGGGGGTATCCAAAATACTCAACTTGTCCAAGTTCTTATTCTTATAGGTCATTACAAAATACTGAATAAGCGAGGAAACACCTTTTATTTGATCCAGTATTTCCTTATTCACACTCTTGAACGTTGATTCCGATATATTCTTCAGCTTATTATCTGGAGATACAAAACGATAAAATGTACTTATACCTCCCGAAATATAGGTAGGTATTGCCGTCGATGCTTTAGTACTAACAGGGAGTAAAGGAACAGAAGGGTCGTCTTGCGAAAGGATGCGATTTACGATGGATGTTTTTCCTGCGGAAAATTCACCCACAAAAGCAATCGTTGTTTTCCCTTGTATCCAACTCTTTTTTGTGACTCCTGCCCACCTGTACAACTCTGAATCGAATAGTTCTTTTTCTTCAGAAGTATTACAATACATCCTCATTGGTTCTTTCAATTCATCTTCCACAAAGTTTATTACAGCATCCACTTTTCCATATAATTCTTTCGTGGAGCTATCTTCGGCTATTGTTGCTGACAGAATTTCCTGAACAAAAGACAACGCCTCCTTTTTCAAACTTAATTCAATCATTGTGTCTTCTAATTCCACTTTTACAACAGCAATTCCCTGTTTAAGTTTCTGGAGTTCTCTATTCTTATCATCAACATCTTGCTTCAGCTCATCATTTTCTGTTTCTCTTTTTCGAAGCTTTTTTTTGTAATCTTCTAGTTCATCTTCAAACTCCTCCACTTCTTCTTGCAAATCAGTAATCTGCTTTTTCAGACGATTTATTTCAGCCAATTTAACTTTAAGCGCCTCATCCGAATTCCCTTCTACCTTTTGCTTTAGTTGTTCGTTCAAATTCTCAACTTGTGCTTGAGTTTCAGAGAGTAAAGATTCATACTTTTTCTTTATTGCTTCTGCTTTTTCTTTATATGCAGATTCATACTCTTCTTGTTGGAGAGCTATTATATTTCGGGTTTCTTGTAATGTTTTCTCATACTTCTCTTTCAACTCTTTCTCATCCACCAATTCGTTTGATTCAGAAAGATCGCCAATAATCTCTGACCTTTCGCATTGTTCTTCTTCATTTGTTTCCTTTGCTGACTCAGATAAAACAGTGGGGGTTCTCTTCCTATTTCGCATAAAAAAATAGGTAATAGCTGCTCCTACAAGAACAGCTATTGCAATATATAGATAGAATAATGTATTCATTCCTGTTTTACTCTACATTTCGAAGACGTGAAATTTCTGCCTCAAGTGCACTGCATGCACTTTTATACTCTTTCAGTTGATCGTTTAGTTCAGCAACTTGAGAACGCAGTTTTTTTAATTCTATTTTAGATTTTCCCAACTCATCATCCAACTCATCCTGGTCATTGTCTGCATCTTTTACTTTTTGTCTCATTTTTCGAGCTTCAGACAAAAGATCTTCTATCTGATACTCCATCTCTTTATTACGCTTATGGAGCTTTTCGTTTTCAGCATACAAACCATCTACTTCTCGTTGTTTCTTCTCAAGCTTTTCTTCTGTAGGGTTCCCCAACACCTTGTCTTTAAGCAAGGCACCTCCTACCGTTCCGGTAGCTAATCCGAGTAAAAAATCTAACATAATGATTGTTTTATTTATATTATTGCTAATTCTGTTTTATAATTCTTCAACTTCTTTACTTGTCTTTCATATGCCTCTTGTTCTTCTGCATATTCAGCTTTCAATTTTTCCAATGTGTCTTTTTTGCTATTGATTACTTCAGCTGTTTCCTGAAATAGACTTTCCGAAATACTATTTACCAAAAGTTGATTAATACTTCTCAAGTTCATTCTAAATTCAGGAGCCAAATTGTCATCGATATAATTTCTTATTGCTCTTCTACGTTGCGGTTTGCCCATCCCATCAGTGAAATGACCGATCATCGACTCTACCATACCTTTGTTCTCTTGAGTTTGGTATTTACTATCGATCTCGTTTATCTTCACATACTTCCTTTCTGAATCTTGAGCAATTTCTGATGCTGCATTAAGTGCCTTTGCTATCCTCTTTCTCGTAGCCACATTTGAAGCCACACTAGCAACATCAGTTGCTGTATCAAGTGCTCCCGCAGCTAATGCCACCTTTCCAGCAGCAGCTCCAGATCCCGCTACACCAGCTCCACTGGCTGCTGCAGCAGATCCAGCACTACCTGCTGCTGCAGAACCTGTTCCTAGAATTGCTGGAGCAGCACATACGGCAGCAGCTGCAACTGCTACGCCTAACACAACTTTCGTTCCTATAGCAAACGCTTTATCATTCTCATGCCCAATTGCATTCAGATTTAGATTATAAGTAAGATCTGGAATAGATAAAGATGATATATCTAATGTTGACAGGGATTGCAATGAGATAGTTCCTACTTTGTCTTTTTGTTCGCGTACTTTTGCATATAGATGACTTTGTATTTCTGATTTATACTCATTGAATAAAAGACTTGCAGTATTATGAATTGTTGAGTTTGCTTCAAAATCGAGATTAGCCCCTTTACTTGCAGCAATTGCATCCAACCGATCAAATATTACTGATTCAAACTTACGTACAACATTCCGTTCGACCTCTTCAATCTCCGACTTTGATTCATCAACAACTCTCTCAATAATTCTATTCAGTCTCTTCAAGTCTTGTTCCTGTTGAAAAACGGCTTCGTTAAGAGTTTCTTTCGAAGAGGTAGCCTTCAATAAGTCTTGGATATGGATGCATATGTTTCCTGTAATTAGTTTTACTCGTTGTTCATCAATTCTCTTTATGATATTATTCTTATCCTTTTGAATTTCTTTCAAAAGATGATAGAACTCTTGCAAATCGTCTTTTACAGCTGAAACACATGCAATTTGTTGAATGGGTAATTTACTGTTTTCGCTGATATATCGCTTTACTTGTTCTATCTCTTTGGGCGATTTCGTATCACATTTCGTTACCACTAAAAATACTGGACATTTAGCAAGCTCCATTGTGGTAATAAAATCCGATAAAGATTTCGTTATTTGCTGATTAATGTCCGTAACTAAAAACACAGCATCTGCATAAGGCAGAAAATCAACCAAGGTTTGTTTATGTCGAGGATCAGGAGAAGAAAGCCCCGGTGTGTCTACAAGTATTGTTGAGGAAGGTACTCGATTTGAAGTATCAAACACACTAACAACTGTTGCATCAGCCAACCCTTCATTACTCAAGTTTTCGACATTATCTATTTCCAAGGTTTCTCCATTCTCAGTCAAGACATTCGCATGAAATGCGGGACATCCAAAATGCACTTTATAGATTGTTGCTGTAGTTGGTTTAGTAGCTGTCTCCAGTTTTTTGCTATCCGTCAATGCATTTATTAACGTTGTTTTACCGGAACTAAACTCTCCCACCAATGGAATTATTAATTCTACATCTACACCTAAAGCACGCATTTTGATTTTCTCCAAATCTTTCACGATATTGCCTAAGCTAAGATCATTAGCGATACTTAGGACTTTCTCTATTTTAGTCATCTTCTGTATATGATAATATTTTCTACTTAAAATGTATATATCCTCCCCTCTACAACGCCGGTGCGTGTCCTCCTTTGTGTCTTCCTTTTGGGTGGTGGAGGCAGGTGGCTCCTGTCATTACCAGGATTGAGGGGAACTGTTTGCCGCAGTATTTGCAGTCGTACTTTGTTTTTTCGCTTCCTTCGTATAGTTTGTGGTTGCCTTTGTTGGATCCGTTGGGGTGGCGCACACAGGAGGCGGTTGTAAGCAATCGAATATCGGGAAACTTATGTCCGCAATATTCGCAATAATAAATCTTTGCCATTTTATTGTTGTCTTTGTTTTGTGCAGCAAGACTTATTGTCAAAGCACAAGCTATGGTTATTAGTATCGTTCTCATTTATTTATCGATTTATAAAGGCTTGCATCACCGGGTACCAGTATCGCGGCACGAAAGCGGCGGATGGGTGGGTGATTGGCAAAATCGGAACTATTTTCCCATTTGCTAATGTGTACGACCAGGTTTCAAAGGCATCTCCATCGGGGAGTTGCAGGTCGGAGAGTTGACTGCCTTTCTTGGGCAGATTCTTATAGAGGCGATCACCCCAAGCGATGATACGATCGGGTTGTAGCCGGTTGATTGTTTCGAAGAAGGCCTCCTCGGAAGAACGAAACTCATCAGCTGTCGGCTTTACTCTTGCTCCGGACATAGGCGATTGCACATAGTTATAGAAAGCAATACTATTCCACACCGCCTCTTTCTCTCGTCCGTTCAATGGCTTGCCACTCAAGGCGCGTTCAAACTTGGTATAGGTGTTTTTATATCCTTCGTGTTCGCTTTCTTCATCCCATAGACCGGTGATAATATCAGTCGTCATTTGTGGATAGACATCCGAAGGGGATGCACAATAATGGCTTTCGCCCAACACTAACACTTTTTTATTATTGATTCCCTGTTCGTATTTATTGCCGATCCAAGGAAGAAAAGTAATCTTACACATACACTTTAAATTTGATTGATTAACAATAGCGTCCTAAATGTTTAAAAAGAAAGAAAGGTAGTTTTTATAATTTCAAAG
>CAZFXK010000108.1:0-7268 GCA_964522975.1 uncultured Bacteroides sp.
GGTACCATAGCCTGTTTGATCTAACATCATAGCATTATACTCCTTTACAATACGCATCACATCGTTCATATTAGAATATTCGAAAGAGAAGTCTATTTCAACATCCACCGTGCGTATTTCCATTTCAGCTTTACTTAAAGCAATGGCAGCTGCCTCACGGTAAGCTTGTATTAGGCCTCCGGTACCCAATTTAATACCACCAAAATAGCGTATAACTAAAACAAGTACATTTGTTAATTCATTGGAGTTTATCTGTCCAAGGATAGGTTTTCCGGCAGTGCTGGAGGGTTCACCATCATCATAAGCTCTATAATCTTTTCGATCAGGACCTAACATATAGGCATAACAAACGTGACGTGCGTTATGATATTTCCTCCTATATTCATCTATATAAAGCTCGGCTTCTTCTACATCTGCTACCGGAAAAGCAAAAGAGAGAAACTTGCTTCTTTTTTCCGTGTATTCTCCCTCTACTGGTGCTACAATAGTTTTATAGGTATCTTCTATTTTCATATTCAACAAAGATAACAAAAACTATTTTAATACGATTATATTAAAATGAAAGCACTACCGCATAAAAGACCTTCTACCGACAATTACGAGAAAGATCGATTTGCATACATTTACAAAAGAGAATCAAAATACTACTTTCAGGCGTATCAAATAATACAATAGAAATGTTGCTTATTTATCAATATACATATAAAAAATAAGTGGAATCTTCCATCAAATTCCACTTATTCTTCTATCATTTTGCCTTCTTAATCTAATTTATGAATGACCAACCCTGACCGAGGCTTAGGCTCAAACCAAGTAGATTTTGGCGGCATAATATTTCCGGTATCAGCAATATTCATTAACTGCTCCATTGATACCGGATAGAGTGCAAGAGCCAACTTCATCTCACCACTATCTACCCTACGCTCCAATTCCTTCAACCCACGTATGCCACCTACAAAATCCACGCGTTTATCCGAACGTAAATCCTTAATGTTTAAAATTTTATCTAAAATAAAATCCGAAACAATATTAGCATCCAAAACAGCTAAGGGATTATTTTCATCATAAGTCGTAGAATCAGCAATTAAACGATACCACTCACCCTCGATGTAGAGGCCAAAATAATGTTTCTTCTCCGGATGATAAGCTTCTTTCCCCATCTTAGTCACATTAAAATCCATTTCTAATGCCGCTAAGAATTCCTCTTTTGTAAAACCATTCAAATCTTTAACAACACGATTATAATCTAAAATGGTTAATTGCGACGCAGGATAACAAACAGTCATAAAATAATTATAGTTTTCAGTCCCCGTATGATTAGGGTTTTGACGAGCCTTTTCCACTCCAACCAAGGCTGCAGCAGCTGAACGATGATGCCCATCGGCAATATAGAGATAAGGTATATCAGCAAAGGCTTGAGTTATCCGATCTATGTCATCTTGGTTCTCTATAATCCAAAACAGATGCCTGATTCCATCATCTGAAGTAATGAAATCATATTCCGGCATTCCTTGGATATAATGTTTTACAATATGATCTATTTGATCAGAATCATGATACGCAATAAATACAGGTTCAAGATTAGCATTATTTTCAAACACATGTTTCATCCGATCTGTTTCTTTATCTCTACGTGTTAATTCGTGTTTTTTTATGACTCCCTCCAGATAATCCTTGACAGATGCTCCCACTACTAAGCCATATTGGGTTTTTCCATTCATGGTTTGTGCATAAATGTAATAGCACTCTTTCTCATCCTGTTTTAACCATCCTTTTTTTTGGAATAAATTAAAGTTCTCAACCGACTTACGATAAACCTTCTCTTCATGTTCATCTGTTCCGGGAGGAAAATCAATTTCAGCTCGTGTTATTCTATATAATGATTGTTCATTACCTTCTGCCTCTTTTCGAGCTTCATCAGAAGTTAAAACATCGTAAGGACGACTGACAACTTTTTCAACGATTTCTTTAGGAGGACGTAATCCTTTAATGGGTTTTACTCTAGCCATTGATCTGGTCTCTACAAAATTATTAATGATTTTTTATTTATAAACTACACTATCATTGATAAATGCAAAAAATAAAAAAGAGAGCTACATACTCTAAAATATCACTCTCTTTTACCTATACACATACTAATAAAATATCTAGCTTAATAAAGCTAAAGCTTCTTTAATTCTCTTCATTGCTTCAATAATATTTTCATCACTCGTAGCATAACTCATACGAATACACTCCGGATCACCAAAGGCATCTCCCCCAACACAAGCCACATGAGCCTTATTGAGAAGATAAAAAGCTAAATCAGAGGAACTCTTAATGGTTTCCCCATCCACAGATTTCCCAAAATAGTAGCTACACTTAGGAAATAAATAAAAGGCACCTTCCGGTACACTCACTTCAAATCCGGGAATCTCTTTTGCCAGTTTCACAATAAGATCTCTACGGCGTGCAAAAGCTTTTCTCATTTCTTCTACAGGCTTCTGGCTACCAACATATGCCTCTTCAGCTGCTTTTTGACTAATAGAAGAAGGGCCGGAAGTATATTGTCCTTGCAACTTATTACAAGCAGAAATCAACCATTCAGGACCTGCAGCAAACCCTAATCGCCAACCAGTCATGGCATATGCTTTTGACACTCCATTTATTACTAACGTACGATCATACATAGTAGAACAAGCAGCAATACTTTCGTGCTTTCCTCTATAATTTATATGCTCATAAATCTCATCAGAAATAATAATTACATTAGGATGCTTTTCTAAAACTTCTGCCAATCCTAATAACTCCTCTTGACTATAAACAGAACCCGTAGGATTAGAAGGTGAACAAAGTATCAATGCTTTTGTACGAGAGGTTATTGCCTGTTCTAATTGATTAGGTGTAATTTTAAAGTTTTGATTAATTCCAGCAGAAACAATTACCGGAGTCCCGGACGCAAGTTTAACCATCTCAGGATAACTCACCCAATAAGGAGCCGGAATTATAACCTCATCCCCCGGATTCACCAATGCCAAGATAGCATTACAAACACATTGTTTCGCACCATTAGCACAAGTAATTTGATTCGGTGCATATTTTAACCCGTTTTCTTTCTCTAACTTCTCAGCAATGGCTTTTCTTAAAGATGGATATCCGGAAACAGGAGTATAATAAGTATAATTCTCTTCTATAGCTCTTTGAGCAGCTTGTTTTATAGCATCAGGCGTATTAAAATCCGGCTCTCCTACACTCATATTTATGACGTCTATCCCTTGAGCTTTTAACTCATTACTTTTTTGAGACATAGCAAGTGTCTCGGATGGAGATAAACTATTTAACCGATCTGAAAGTAACTGATTCATCTTGTTTAGTTTTATCTATATTTATATTATTACTTTTTAAAATGTAAGGTATGTCCCATACGTTCTTTCTTTGTTTTCAAGTAACGTTCGTTATAGGGATTAGGAGTAATTTCCAAACCCACATTTTCCACAATTTCTAATCCATACGATTCAAGACCAATACGTTTTACCGGATTATTAGTCATCAACCGCATTTTCTTCACCCCTATTTCACGCAAAATTTGCGCTCCTACACCATAATCTCTCTCATCCGGATCGAATCCTAAATGAAGGTTAGCATCTACTGTATCATATCCTTGTTCTTGTAATTTATATGCTGCAATTTTATTCATTAAACCAATTCCTCTTCCTTCTTGATTCATATAAACAACCACCCCTTTACCTTCTTTTTCTATCAAGCGAAGAGCTCTATGCAACTGTTCCCCACACTCACAACGACAAGACCCAAAAACATCTCCGGTCAAACAAGAAGAATGAACTCTGACTAAAATAGATTCATTTTCGGTCCATTCGCCTTTAATTAAGGCAACATGCTCCATACCATTAGAAACCTGGCGAAATGGAATCAAATGAAAATGACCATACTCTGTTGGCATATCCACCTCTTCGCCTTTCTCAATAATAGACTCCTGTCTTATTCGATAAGCGATTAAATCTTCTATACTAATAATCTTTATATTAAATTCATCCGCTACTTTTTTTAACTGGGGTAATCGGGCCATTGTACCATCTTCATTTAAAATCTCTATTAAAGCAGCTGCCGGATAAAGTCCGGCCAAACGAGCCAAATCAATTGAAGCTTCAGTATGACCTGCTCTTCTAAGAACCCCTCTTGAACGAGCTCTTAAAGGATTGACATGTCCCGGTCTTCCAAAATCTGTAGGTTTGGTATTAGGATTAGCCAAAGCACGAATGGTAGCTGCTCTATCATAAATAGAGACCCCCGTAGTGCACCCTTCTAACAAATCTATTGTTTCTGTAAAAGGAGTTTCATGAATCGAAGTATTAGAAGACACCTGCATATTTAAGTCTAATTCTGCACATCGTTCTTCGGTTATGGGTGCACACAATACCCCTCTTCCATGAGTCAGCATAAAATTCACCTTTTCCGGAGTAATCTTTTCTGCCGCAATAATAAAATCACCTTCATTTTCACGATCTTCATCATCCACTACTATGACAAACTCACCCTCACGAAAGTCTTCAATAGCCTCTTCTATGGTGTTCAGTTTTATTTCTTTCATAAGTCTTATATATTATTCTGTTCTATAAGGTTTTCAATTTCTGCATTAACTGCCAATACCTTTTTTAAATCTTTATTCAATTGAACTCTAAAAATCCAAATTCTAAAATAGAAAAACAAACCTAAAGGAATAAATATTCCAATGGCTAGGTTAATATTATGTTTTTTGAAAGGAGGCTTTAATGCATCAATAAATAATATGGGATATTTATTCAATGCGGCCAATATCACTTGTGATTTTGAATTCGCTAATTCTTCAACAATAGCCTCGAATTTCTGATTAAACCGTACGTATTGATCCCCTAAATCATGTGAAGTCCAAACGCGTATATAATTGGGAGCTTGCACTAATTGACGAGATTCAAGCAAAGATTTCCCCTCTTGTGTTAAGTTTTTTAACTTAACCAACAGTTCAGAATAATCCGGGTCATTGATTATAACCTCTTTCTTTAAAATATGACGCACACTCCTTATTCCAAAAAAGCCCTTAATTGCATTAATATAAGTACCTCCGTCAAGAATCACAGAATCATTATTCGATTTATAAGTCAAAAAAGCACCTATGGGAGCAAGAACAGCCGTACTTAACCACATCCCCATCCATAATATCCATTTACCATCACGAGCCATTTTATAACCGGTACGATCTACAACATAGTAAAAAATAAAGATCAAAACCGAAATAACAACAGGCATTCCCAAACCACCCTTTCGAATTATAGCCCCTAATGGTGCTCCAATAAAAAAGAAAATCAAACAGGCTACAGACAACGTAATTTTATTATGCCATTCAGTTTTATGTTTTCGAACATTAGCATCATTTTGAATTAATGTATAACTTTTAAAACTCCAGTCATTACCAATACTTTGTGCTCTTACTAACGCCGAATTTAGAATCCTCTGTTTCTCTTTTAAAGTCGCTATTTCTAACAGACTGTCAATCATATGAGCCGCAAAACTTGCTTCAGCAATCTTAAGTGTATCTTGTTCATTCAAATTAGACTCCATAGAATATATGCCTGATGCTGAGGTATAATACTCTCTCCCTATGCTATCCCCTGCCTGTGTCATCGAATCGATAGACAAATATAAAGTCTGCATATTTTTGCTATTAGCCTGTGATTCCATAATACTTTCATCTGCCATACTAAAATCGGAATCAAAAGCAATTAGGGTATGTTTTTCTTTGAATGACTCTCTACGATAAGGCACATTCTCGGAACTGGCAGATTGTGCTTTTAAGTTGGAGAACAATTCTCCTGAATATAAATGTAAAGCTAAATGTTTCTTATCAGCAGTCATTTCCAATTTTCCTGTATCAGCAACAATTATTTGGGCATTATCAAAACCTTCTGAGAAATCATAAAGCATTACTTGATAGAGCAAACCCGTTTTCCTATCCTTTTCTTTTACATAGATGTTAATACCATCTACCTCATCATAGAAAACACCCTCCGGAATATCCAACTCTGGAGATTTTTGCTTCATGGAGATTAATAGTGTATAAAGCTTAGTATGTGCCCGGGGACCGATATTATTCTGAAAAACAAAAGAAACCCCACAGAGAAAAAGCATAAAGATAATAAGAGGACGCATAATTTCAAGTAATGAAATACCTGCCGATTTCATCGCTAAAAGCTCATAGCGTTCTCCAAAATTACCAAAGGTAATAAGAGAAGCCAATAAAATGGCAAGAGGCATGGAAGTGGGAACCAAGCTTAATCCCGAATAGAAGAAAAACTGAGCCAGCACACTCATTTCAAGCCCCTTACCCACCATTTCATCTACATAACGCCATAAAAACTGCATCATGAAGATGAATAAGCAAATAAAGAAAGTAGCAATAAAGAGTAAAACAAAACTCTTTACTACGAAACGATCTAACTTTTTTAGCCTCAGCATCTTTTGAGTATAATTAATCCTTCAGTCAAGATGCAAAATTAATACAAAAAAAGAAGTGTTGAAACAAATTGATTGAAAGTTACCTATAAACCTGCAACTTCTCGTAATCGATCGATTTCTACATCCCATAAATTAATCTGATCTTCTATCTCATCTTCATCAGCAAAATCACATATCTCTAATACATACTCCTTAGTTAACTCATTTTGAACCATTCTAATTTCAAAATACTCTCTTTTATTGGTGTTATCTAACCAACGAAAGCGAATAAAGGAATAGAGACGATATCCTATAATTTCAGCTTCTCTCGTTTCCGATTTATTCCATGTAAACGTAGCCTTTTTATTTTTTATCGTGACTTTATCGGCAAACCAGCTTTCCAATCCTGAAGCGGTACTAATTACTGCCCATAATATTTCTTTGGACGGAACATCTAGTAGATACTCCAATTCAAATTTCTCACGTTTCATAGTCATTAGCTTTATATTTACATCAATAATTTATCCGCCACAATATACAGAGTTTTTTTATAAACCCTATATCCTTTTAATTTCTATTTGAAGAAAATCACTGATATCATTTTCTATCCCATACTATTCATATTTTTACAATTTTACAAAATATTAATGCATAAATTTCATAAAAAGATTTTAGAACGACCTCAATTGATGTAACAGACTGATTCTACCATCAATTTTTATCGGTCTGGGAGAGAAGTGTCTTCGGTCTGGGACTGAGCGTCCCTCTCTCCCAGACCAAAGAGGCAAAGGTCTGGGAGC
>CAZFXK010000109.1:0-7132 GCA_964522975.1 uncultured Bacteroides sp.
GGGTGGGCCATTTTTCAATTATTGGGCTGGGCTATTTTTAGATTAGCATAAACATGAGCGGCTAAGATATACATATTACTGATTTTTAATTCCCTATAAGGGAGTACTTAAACTCCCTAAATTTTAGTCTTATTATATTGTTTATTCTGCCACTAATTCTAAAGGAACCAACGCTTCATCTTGCACTTGCCAGATTCTTTCTAATTCTGCATCATATGTAAAGTATAAGGTTATATTAAGGTTTGCCCTTTGTAAAACTTCGGAGTAAACCTTCATTTGTTTGAGATTAGGGGCTATAACCATAATGCCTTGATGGTTTGAGGTTTCTACTTGTAATGATCTTACTCTATGTTCACTTTCCCGTGGTGCCCATATAGTGAACTGCACCCTGTCAAGTAGACAGATGAAAAAAGAGAAACATTTTCCTGGACAAGCCCGTCACGGGAAAAAGGACATCGGCTTTAGAAACACGCAGAGCTTGCTCTTTATTCTTAAAGGCAGGCTCTTGCCATATTTATGGGTACTTACTTGTGGTATCGGGCAGCTCTTTTGGTCCACGCCGTGGTGTCGACTCATAATAAAGTTTGGTGCCCTCCCTTTTGCAGCCTGTACCTCGCTTTCCTGCACAATAACCCCTCCATCAACCCATAGCACATAACCTCCGCATCGTTTACACACCTCTGCTGATTCCGCCCTTCTCCTATCTATTTATTTATCTCTATCTGAACCATCAAAAACCGCACCGTATCTTTATTTGATCCGATGGGATAACCGATGCGGTTACCACACTGCAATCCATACCAGATCCGTCAAATCCTTTCCCAAAGCCGCCTCCGAGGAGGTAATCGAATTCTTCTCGTTTAAAAAACAAAGGTGTAACCCTCTCCCGATTACACCTCCGTATGAAGAAAAATCCACACATCTTCTATTATATTTAATAGGATTTACACACTTTTTCTTCAATGAAACAATAATCTACAATGCTTGCTATCTCTTATGTTTCGTCCCTCCGGGGCCGATTCCACCACCGTCTTGATTACGATTACACCCGCTGGCCTTTATTTATTTATATATTTTTCTTGGGAAGGGCATAAAAAAAACCGTGAAGGCACACAGGATTTCTCCTGTACATACCCCACGGGTCATCACTAAACATTATTTTGTTTCTGTAGCGCTTATTTTACATCTTCATAGATAGCCTCGGTATTTTATAGTCTATTTCCTAATTTCATCTCTTATATCTGTAAGTACCTCTAATATTTGCTTTAATAATTCTTTGGTTGTTGGTTCATCGCCAAGTATATCAACACCTTCGATATCAGCCTCGGTACTTTTACAATTAGGAGTATCAACAATCTGTACAGTAAAAATTCTTCCTTCCTTTCTTGTTACTCGTTCATTCCACTGCTTGTCGTAAGCCAGTATTTGGGATATTTTTTGAAGGTGCCTCGTCAATGTACGCTCTCCTCTGATTGGGTCTAATGCACGATATGCCATTTTTACAGATATTCCGCTGTATTCAATTATCTCAAACATCCTGTCTCCATTCCATTCGCCGTTTGCTTGACTTACAGCATCTTCTAAATCATTTGCGTATTCATTTCGGTCTTCAAATCTCACTCCTGCTTTCGGTCTTGCCAATGTTGCAAAAAACTCAATGTTTTCATTCCACATATTAATTCCTCCACTTCATAATCAATAATTCGAATTCACTGGTTTGTTGTGTTTTCATATTATACCAAATAGATAATAAAATCAAGTGGTTTAATGAAAATTCATTGGTTTAATAGTTGTTCGTATTTTAACATAAAGAAACCTTAAGGCAATCAGGTATCTTTGATTACACATACGGGTCTCGGAACTTTAGATAGTTAATCTATTATTTTTTTAAATTTGCTTTAAGTCGTATTTCTTCCCTAACCAAATATCCTCTTTTGATTTAAGAGGATTAAGCCAATCTGCTTTATCTCGTATCCACCTTATGCAATGTTCTATTGCTTCCTTCTCAGAATCATCAACTGTTTCCTTCTAAACTATTAGAAAAGCAACGAATCTTTGGGCTTTAACTCAATCATAAACAATCTTTTCTAGAAACCCTTTCAAAACTTCTTCTTCCCTAATTTCTTCTAACCGCTTTTGTCTTTTTTTTATTTGCTAATCTAAAATAGAGCCAGATAACTAGCAATTGCTGATAAAAAAATGAGCCACCCTAATCAAATAATCCTGTATGCTAAAAGTTGCGAAACAATGCATACAGGAGGAAAAGGAATGATTAGGATGGTTCAAATTGAGTATATCAAAAACCGTACTACAAAGAAGGTAAATCTCAAAGACAAATAGCTAAAATGCTAGGTCACTCTCGTAATACCATTAGTAAGTACCTTGAGGCAGATGTATTTACAGAACCTAAATATAACTTAACTGTTGTATTTAATCATTATAATGCACAGGTTTGGCTTTTTAAAAACATAATTATCTTAGAATTTATGAGGGGGATGGATAAATGAGTTTTATAACCATAGTAATAGGAATGATTGCTTAACAATTATTTCTGTTTTATTTGATATTATTTTTTTCGATATCCCATTAACATATAAGTTAAGAAAAACAAATTTTATTAATATAAGAAGCGTTGTTGCAGGGATTATTGTTTCTATTAGTCTTTGGACAATAATATTATTAGTTGTAATTTTTGGCATCCAATTATTATTAAAAATAACATTACTTAATTTTATAATCCCTATGGCAATATCAAGTACTTGGTCAATTTATAAAAAGACTAAACCATATCTCTTAGAACAGTATTTTATAAAACACAGGAGTAATATTTCCCCATTATTATCTATAATGTTATATACTCAACAGGGTTTTGATTATCAGGGTACTGTGGACTATTTAAATTCTTACTTACAATTTAATAACCTCAAAGTATAGATCTTGCCAGACAACAAAAAATTTAGGGGGTTGATTTTATAGTAGAATTTGAAGAGGATCGTAGCCCTTTGCAGAAAATAATCAAAGAACCCCAAAAGATTCTTAACTAGAAAATTATTTATATTATTTAGTTATTAGATTTTGACAGAAGTTTTGACAGAAGACAGATTAAATTTATTAAGATTAAAAGGGATTAAAGATTATCAGAAGGGATATTATAAATTTACAAACGTGATGATATGGGGTATTTGAGGATGATTAAGGATACTCCGAAATATTGCTCTTTTGCCTCCGGAGCCGGGAGCGGAGGTTCGATTCCTCTCGGGCGTACCATAGGTTAAATCGGCACTTTCAACTGCTTTGAAAGTGTTTTTTTATTTTTGATAGTAATTTTGACAGTAATTTTAGAGATAGAACGGGGTCAGGCTTGACCCCGTTAAGCGCACAAAATTTTAGGCAGACCCAAAAATGCTGGGGAATTTATTTTATTTATGGTCTAAATATTCCCCCATCACAGTGGATTACTTGCCCGGTAATATAGCTAGCTTCATCACTAGCTAAGAAAAGGCACAAATTAGCGACTTCTTCAGGTTCCCCTGCTCGCCCTAAGGGGGTGATAAGTTTCATCATTTCCCTGGTGTTTTCCGGTATAGCCTCATACATATCAGTAATGATAGTACCCGGGGCGATAGCATTAATAGTAACTTTTTTTGGCCCTAGCTCCCAGGCTAGGGCGCGGGTAAAGCCTACAATAGCTTCCTTACTTGCCGCGTAATTAGACTGTCCCGCATTACCAAAACGGCTGGCTGAGGATACATTTACTATACTACCAGTTTGTTTCTCCCGCATAATGGGGACTACTTCCCGGGTTACGTTAAAAACGCCTTTCATGTTAACATCCATGACTAAATCATAATCTTCCTCGCTCATTTTATGAAGCATAGCATCACGAGCAATTCCGGCATTATTAATTAATACATCTATAGTGCCAAATTCTTCTACACCTTGTTTAACCATATCGGCAACCGCAGAGCGGTCGGTTACATTAAGAGCAAAGCCTATAGCTTCCCCACCATTACTCTTTATTTCGGCTACTAGATTTTGCACATTAGCCGCGTCTAAATCACCTATGATAACCTTAGCTCCTTCGGCTACAAATCTTCTCACAACTGCTGCTCCAATGCCTTTGCCTCCCCCAGTTATTAAGGCAACTTTATTTTTTAAACTCATAGTATCCCCCCCTATATTATGGTTGTGCTTTAAGTTCGGCTTCAACTTCTTGACGCAGGAGTTTCTTTTCGATTTTTCCTAACATGGTCATGGGTAAAATATCTCTAAAAATGTATTCCCGCGGTATTTTATAACTAGCCAAGTATTCTTTTAAGAAAACTTTTAGTTCATCTACATTAATTTCATATTCTGGTAGTGGCACTATATAGGCACGTCCGATTTCCCCGGCGATTTTATCCGAAACTGCTACACAAGCACAAAGCATTACTCCAGGAAAGCGCATAATAGCATCTTCTATTTCCGCCGGATATATATTTTCACCGTTAGTAATATACATTTCCTTAGAACGACCTACCATGCGAATATTTTTATCTGCGTCAATCATCGCTAGATCACCAGAATAAAACCAACCTTCATCATCAAAAGCTGCTTTAGTTGCTTCTGGCAGTTTATAATATTCTTTAATAACCGAAGTGCCCCGGTAAGCTATTTCTCCGATTTCTCCATCAGGCAATTCTTGGCGGTTTTCATCAACTATCTTTAATTCAAATTCAGCCGCAACTTTGCCTACGGTAAGATTTAAGGTTTCTAGACTATCATCAGGAGCAGTATAAGTTATTAAACCGGAAACCTCGGTAAGCCCTAAACAGTTATAGCAAAGGTGACACATAGTTTCCCGCATTTTAATTAAAGTCTCCATAGGAGCTGCCGCACCACTTATAACTACAGCCCGGAGTGAGGATAAATCATACTTTTCATAATCTGGCATAGCAAATTCCATAGCAAACATGGTAGGCACTTGTCCTAAAAGGGTTACTTTATGTTTTTCGATTAGTTCTAGTGCTTTTTGGGGATTAAATGGTTCTAAAACTTGGGTACAGTTGCCTATAATTGCAGTAGCCCCTACTTCTGTAGCACCACTTACATGATTAACCGGTAAATGGTTAATCCACACATCTTCAGAAACTGCCTCACAAGTACCAATTACTACTAAGCTCATATGAACAATATTCTGATGCGACATCAGAGCACCTTTGGGTACTCCGGTACTTCCAGAAGTATAAACAATAATAAGCCCATCATGGGGAGATACAGAAGCTTCCCTTTCTAATAATGCTTCCTTATATTCCGAGTAATCTCCTTGCATAATCTCATCAAAAGCGATGGCATTATCTAGCTGGGCTGCACCGCCAAAGATGACTAAACCTTTTACACTAGGACAATTAGGAAGAATTTTTGCGAAACGTTCTTGATAATTAAATTCATACATGGAATGAAGGATGAAGATGTAGGAAGCTTCGGAGTTATTAAGTACATATTCTACTTCTCGGTCAGTCTGTCTAGTTCCTATTCCTACTATTATGGCACCTATACGAGCAGCAGCCATATATAAATAGAAAAAGTCAGGTCTAGGGGTTGAAATATAAGCAATTCGATCTCCTTTAGCCACTCCTATTTTTAATAAGTAACAGGCTAGTTTTTCAGTTTGCTGGGCAAGGGTTTCGTAGTTGATTTTGTTATCTTGGTGTATGAAGGCAATATGAGCTGGTCGCTCCAAAGCACCTTTTTTAACATAATCGGAAATAAGCGGTAAAGCACCCTCAGTATAACTCATGTGATTCCACATCCTTCCACAATATTCTTTTTACTGTTAAATAAATATATTCGCTACTTTAATAGTTATTCCTTTTAGAAAATTCGGAAAATAATATTTATTCTGAATTGCATAAAAATTATCAAGGAAGTATATTATTAGGACAAAGTGAATGAAAAAGAGGAATTGTTGGAAAAATGGGCTATGGCACCCGAACTTGATGAACAAATAATATTTCGTGCCTGTGAGAATGTAATATATACAGTGATTCGCATCATTGAAGGGTTCATAATCACTTCACTGCGAAAATTAGATGGCATTGCCGGACTACATCGGAATATGGCGGATGACGAATTTGGCCAACTAGCAACCCTCGTATGTCAACCTATAAATGGTCTTAGACCGGCAATTCTAAGCAAAGACACTATGTAATTATTAATAAAACTTCGGATAGAAAGCATAAAGTCACCACATGAGCGTAAGGATAAATTTGTGCCTTTGCTGAAGGATTACGAGCAGTTCAGTAAAGGATTTAAGCAGGATCTCGAGTTATTCCGTCAAGGGCTATAAGGCTGAGGAAAACCATTCCATTTACACAGAAGAACTAACAGTCTCCAAACAATAAAATACCACCTTTAATAGGTGGTATTAATCGTTATTTTCTTTTAAAGCTTTATTTATATATTTTCGAATAGTATTAGGTTTTATATTTTCTGTTTCCGATTTAGAATATATTGTGAGTAGATAAATTTCATTGTCATTAGTAACTAAATAGTATATTAACCGGAACCCTCCGGATTTCCCAATTTTACTACTGATATTTAGAATAATACTAAAATAACAGGCTTATCTTCGCTATTGTCTGTTTACCTTTTTGGTTGATTGATTCATTGCATAACAATTCCTATTATCCCATTTTTTCTCCGCACTAAGCGTATTTTTTAAATTCTGGTTCATAAAGACCCTCATTTTTATCCTGTATGATATATTCTAAAATCCTTTCTCCTAGACGTTCCATTGTCCGACCTTCTAATCGTAGATTGCGATCTAAAGCGGCAGACGCCATATTAATTAATGCGGTACAAATAGGAGTTTTGATTTTAAGTTTTAATCCTAGGGTCTCTAGAAGCACTAAGCCTTGGGGTACATCTTCTGAAATATATCTTGAATCTACTACAATAGGTCCTTTGGCACGAGTAGGCATAGCAGCATACCAAAAGAAAACATCTTTAGCATCTCGGGTATCATCTAACGTGTTTCGATATTTACAGGCCTCTACATAAGAAAGACGTTCACATCCTAATTTCTCCATTACATTCATGCATGCTAGCATATAAAAAGAACAAGTTAAACATGGACAGCTCCTCCTATAAA
>CAZFXK010000110.1:0-7113 GCA_964522975.1 uncultured Bacteroides sp.
TCCTCAGCAGTTAACGGAATTTTCTTTCCTAAACGACGAGAGCCTTCTTTTGTTATTAAATAGTTCTCTTCATTTCGAATTCCTCCAAAGTCTTTATAACTCTCTACTTTCTCATAATTAATAAAATCTTTGAAGAGTCCATCGGCTTTCCATAACTCAATCAATTCGGGAATGAAATAAATACCGGGTTCAATTGTTAATACAAAACCCTCTTCTAATGAACGGGCTAATCGTAATGATTTACGCCCAAACTGCGAACTCTTAGACTCTCCATCATAGCCAACCCAAACTTCGCCTAAGTTTTCCATATCATGCACGTCCAACCCCATCATATGACCTAATCCATGAGGATAAAAAAGAGCATGAGCTCCTTGCTGAACTGCTTCTTTAGCATCTCCCTGCATTAACCCAAGCTCTTTAAGCCCATCCACCATAACTTTTGCAGAAAGATCATACACCTCTTCAAAACGGATATCAGGACGTAGCGCCTCAACTGAAGCCTTATGCATCCGATTCTGTATTTCATAAACCTCTTTTTGACGTTGTGAAAATGTCTTAGAAACAGGTATAGTAGAGGACATATCTCCTGCATACCCCATTGCAGTTTCTGCACCTGCATCAATAAGGAAAAGTTGCCCTTCTTCTACCTTATTTCCATGATAATGATTATGCAATGTCTGTCCATTAATGGTAGCTATTGTTGGAAATGAAAGTTCACAATTGGAAGCTTTCACCACTTGCTCCATTGCGGCAACCACCTCATATTCATATTTTCCGGGTGCCAATAGATGCATGGCAGCTAAATGCATATCCGAGGTCACATTACACGCTTTTTCAATTTCTGCTATTTCTTCTTCTGTTTTATTTTTACGCTGATCAACAATAGCTTTAATGAAATCAACAGAAGCTTTCTGATGTTCTAAAGGCAAACCCAACCACTCTAAAAGCTTTAATTGATGCTCTGTCCTATAGGGTGGGAGATAGTGGATCTGTTGTCCTTTTAAAACGGCTTCATGAAGATATATTTTCAAATAGCTCGCCGGTTGAGTTTCTTTAATCCCTACAAGATCACTTTTCTCCCTTAGGGTAGGCTGATTACCCATCCAAACGATATCATCCATGGTCAACTCATTACCAAAAATGATCTCCTTGTCATTATCAATATCAATTATTGCAGAAAGTCCAGAAAAAGCCAACCCAAAATAATAGAGAAAACAGGAATCTTGACGGAAACGGAACGCATTATCAGCATAATTCAATCCATAATCATCATTACCTAAAAACAACAATAATCCAGATCCTATTTTTTTCTTCAGCAAGGTCCGGCGTTGCTGATAAGTTTTTTTTGAAAACATAGTTTATATTTTACATTTGTTCAGGAACTTCAATTCCTAATAAATCCATTCCTTGTCGAACTATTTTAGCCACATTAGCAGATAAAACCAAACGAAAGTTACGTTTAGACTTGTCTTCTTCATGCAAGATACTATAATCATGATAGAATTGATTATATTCTTTCACTAAATCATAAGTATAGTTGGCAATCAATGAAGGATTATACTCTTTTGCTGCCTGCTTTACAATATCGCCAAAATCAGAAAGCTGCTGAATTAAACTCATTTCCTTTTCATTCAATTCCACATTATCAAGAGACTCCATAACTCCATCATACTTCATTCCCATTTTCACTGCGTTTCTAAAGATAGAACAAATCCGCGCATGAGTATATTGAATAAAAGGACCCGTATTCCCATTAAAATCGATTGATTCTTTAGGATCGAAAGTCATATTTTTACGAGCATCCACTTTTAAAATAAAGTATTTCAATGCACCTAACCCCACTATTCTAGCAACCTCTTCGACCTCTTCTTCAGTATAATTATCTAGACGCCCTAACTCGATAGACGACTCTTTGGCCGTTTGAATCATCTCATCAATTAAATCATCAGCATCCACAACCGTACCCTCACGCGACTTCATTTTTCCATCCGGAAGCTCCACCATGCCATAAGAAAAATGAACCAAGCCTTTCCCCCATTCAAATCCTAGTTTATCCAATATCACAGATAGCACTTGAAAATGATAGTTTTGCTCATTTCCAACCACATAAATCATTTTATCTATGGAATAGTCATTGAAACGAAGCTTGGCTGTACCGATGTCTTGAGTCATATAAACAGAAGTACCATCTGCGCGAAGAAGAATCTTTTGATCTAAACCTTCTTCACTTAAATCAACCCAAACAGAACCATCCTCTTTTTTATAAAAAACACCTTTGGATAACCCCTCTTCTACCTCTTTCTTTCCCACCAAATAGGTATCCGATTCATAATAGATTTTATCAAAACTAACCCCTAATTTTTGGTACGTTTCCTCAAATCCTTCATATACCCAGCCATTCATCTTATTCCACAAATCACGAACCTCTTTGTCTCCTTGTTCCCACTTCACTAACATCTCACGAGCCTCTCTCATCAGTGTAGACTGTTCTTCTGCTTCTTCTTGTGATAAACCTTGGGCTTTTAATTCTTCAAGTTCTTTTTTATAATGTTGATCAAAGGCAACATAGTAATCACCCACCAAGTGATCTCCTTTTTTTCCTGACGATTCCGGAGTTTCCCCATTGCCATATTTTTGCCAGGCAAGCATCGATTTGCAGATATGTATACCTCGATCGTTTACAATATTTGTCTTAACTACGCGATTACCTACAGCTTCATGAATCTTGACTAAAGCATTTCCTAATAAATTGTTCCGAATATGTCCTAAATGCAAGGGCTTGTTCGTATTGGGAGAAGAAAACTCTATCATTACCAAAGGTGAATCTTTGGTAGCCTCAACCAACCCATAATTCTTTTGCGAGTCAATGTTTTTCAATAACCTCACCCAGGCTTCAGCAGAGATCGTTAAATTCAAGAACCCCTTAATAACATTAAAGGAATCCACAAGCTCATTATTAGCCTGAAGATACCCCCCTATTTCCTGCCCGGTGTCTTCCGGTTTCTTCTTAGACAGTTTAAGTAAAGGGAAAACCACTAACGTGATATGTCCCTCAAATTCTCGTTTTGTCTTTTGAAATTGTATTTGATTAATATCCGGTTCTTGTCCATAAAGATCTTTTACCCCTTGGCTAACAGAACGTCTTAATAAATCTTCTATATTCATCTCAGTATTATTTTCTTTTCTTGGAGGCAAAGATATAAAAAAAGGGACGTTTTAACAGTCCCTTCTTTTAGTTTATATTTTAAGTGCTAACTATTCATTATTTTACTGCATCAGCCAAATCCGAGCCGGGTTTAAATCTAGCCACTTTCTTAGCAGGTATTTGTATCGGTTTTTTTGTCGCAGGATTAATTCCACGGCGTTCATTTCTTTGTACTACCGAAAATGAGCCAAAACCCACTAAGGATACTTTATCACCTTGCTCTAAGGCCTTCGTCACCGTTGTAATAAATGCATCTAGAGCTTTCTTCGTGTCTGCTTTAGTCAAACCAGACTCTTCTGCCATTGCATTGATAAGATTTGCTTTGTTCATAAATTAAATGTTTTTATAAAATGATACTAAAAATAAAGTCTATCACAAATATAAAGTAACAAATCAAAAAACCAAACATTTAAGGGTTTAAAAGCGCCAAAAGCCCTAAAATTAAACAATTTAGCTACGCTTATTATCATTAGCCCATTTTTTATTCTTATTTTTGCCACTACTTTAAAATGAGAACTAAAATTTTAATCATTCAAAACAAAAAAGAGGATGCCTAAGGTTACAAAAAATATTTTAATAATAAATATACTCTTTTTCTTTGGAACCATTGTTGCAAAGAACTACAACATAGATTTAATCGATCTTTTAGGGCTACACTTCTTCTTAGCTGAAGACTTCAACCCCATACAACTAATTAGTTACATGTTCTTACACGCAGGATTCAGCCACATCTTCTTTAATATGTTTGCCGTATGGATGTTTGGGCGGATTTTGGAACAAGTTTGGGGAGCTAAACGCTTTTTAATTTACTATTTAGTCTGTGGCATTGGAGCCGGTATCATACAAGAGATAGTTCAACTCATACAGTATGAATTTGTGCTATCAAGTTATGAAAATGTAAATATTGGTCATGCCATTATCCCCATGAAAGAGTATCTCAACTTGATGACTACAGTTGGAGCTTCCGGAGCAGTCTATGGTATTTTATTGGCATTTGGAATGCTTTTCCCTAATCAGCCACTCTTTATTTTCCCTTTACCCATGCCCATCAAAGCAAAGTATTTTGTCATTGGCTATGCCGTGATTGAATTATATTTAGGCTTGGCAAATACTCAAGGAGATAATGTGGCGCATTTTGCCCATTTAGGAGGTATGATTTTCGGTTTTATCCTAATAAAATATTGGAGAAAAAAGGGTTATTATATGTAAAACTATTGGGCCTATGGAAGACTTTATAGCAAATATTAAAAATCAATTTAAAAAGGCAGATACTGTTTTACGTTTCATCTATGTAAACATAGCCATCTTCTTATTATTCGCACTGCTTAGCATCATCTTACAACTCTTTAACAGAAGTGGAGATGTCCTATTCCAACAATTGGCTCTTCCCGCTTCTTTTATTCGTTTCATATTCCAACCCTGGTCTATTATTTCCTATATGTTCATGCATGCAGGAATAATACACTTACTCTTTAATATGCTTTGGCTATACTGGTTTGGACAAATCTTTCTGCATTTCTTTTCAGCCATTCATTTACGCGGACTCTATTTCTTAGGCGGAATTTTCGGAGGATTCCTTTATATGGTTTCTTATAACATTTTCCCCTATTTTGATCCAATGATAGAGGTTTCCACAATGGTAGGTGCCTCTGCATCCGTATTGGCCATCGTAATGGCTACAGCCTATAGAGAACCGAACTACCCCATACGGTTGTTCCTTTTTGGAACATTACGCCTAAAATACCTGGCCACTTTTGCCATCATTTCAGATTTACTGTTTATTACTTCTGCTAACGCAGGAGGGCATATCGCTCATTTAGGGGGTGCTTTAGCCGGTCTTTGGTTTGCATCCAGCTTATCTAAAGGAAAAGATAGGACTCGATGGATCAATAGTATTATAAACGGCATTATTCGCTTTTTTACCACTCCTTTTAAGAAGAGAAAGAAAAAGCCCAAAATGAAAATATACAAGGGCAAGAGACAACAAGATTATGATTATAACACCCAAAAGAGACAAGACTCAGCAGAAGTTGATCGAATCTTAGAAAAATTAAAAAAATCAGGTTATGCCAGTTTAACTGAAGAAGAAAAAAAATCACTATTTGATGCCAGCAAAAGATAAAAAGAGATGAAAAGAATAGCTCATTTAATACAGGCTCTTATTTTATTAGTAAATATATTATTTATCATTGCTTTTATATTTACAGCATACAGCCCTGCTTTTCATCCGGAAAAATATCCCATTCTATCTTGTGCCGGACTAGCTTTTCCTCTTTTTTTGCTAATCAATTTCTCCTTTATGCTCTTCTGGCTATTCATAAAAATAAAATATGCACTCCTTCCACTACTTAGCTTTTTCATCTGTTTTTCTCAAATAAAAACCTACTTCCCAATTCATTTCAAATCACAAGATCCTCCGGAACAACACCTAAAGATTCTTTCGTATAATGTAATGGGGTTTGATCGTTCGTTTAAAGAAAACGGAGAGAATCCCATTCTAAACTATCTAAAGGAAAGTGAGGCCGACATTATTTGTCTGCAAGAATATACCACTTCTAACAACCCAAAGAAACTAACCCAAGAAGATATCTCCGAAGCTTTAAAACAATATCCTTTTTTTAAGAAAAACCAAGTTGGTTCCTCCAACAGCGGTAATCAAGTGGCCTGTTTTTCCAAGTACCCCATCCTTTCTAATGTAAAAATTGACAATAAAAGTGCTTACAACGGATCTGTTAAATATGAAATAACGATAAGACAAGACACCATTACCTTAATAAATAGCCACTTGGAGTCCAACAAACTGACCAAAGAAGATAAGGTGATTTATGAAGAAATACTGGCAACACCACCGGAAGCTGATCAAGTAAAGCAAGGAATGAAGCATTTAATAAGGAAATTATCTGAGGCATCCATTATTCGTGCTAGCCAAATAGATACTTTAACAAAAGTAATTTCCGAAGCAAAACCTTTTCCATTAATTCACTGTGGTGACTTTAATGATTCTCCCATTTCTTACTCATTAAACACACTAAGAAAACAACTAAATGATGCCTTTGCTCAATCCGGTCACGGATTAGGAATTTCATATAATCAAAATAAATTCTATTTTAGAATAGACCATATTTTAATCAGTAAAGACTTAAAATCATATCAGTGTACTGTAGATAAAAGCATTGATTTTTCTGATCATTATCCCATATGGTGTTATGTAGCAAAGAATAACAAATAACAAAACCGAGTATAAACATGAAAAAAATTGCATTTTTTTTATTATCATTCAGTATGATTTATTCCTGTACAACAAAAAACTCTGCGAACCCCTTTTTTGAGGAATTTCAGACAGAGTATGGCGTTCCTCCTTTCAATAAAATCAAGTTAGAACATTATGAACCGGCTTTCACAAAAGGAATGGAGGAAGAAAACAACATCATCCGGGGTATTGTAGAAAACCAGAACCCTCCTACATTTGATAATGTAATTGGAGCTTTAGACTCCAGTTCTCCAATCTTAGATAGAGTAAGTGGTGTATTTTTCAATCTAATTAGTGCAGAGAATACCCCACAACTGAATAAATTATATGTTAAACTTTCCCCTAAGCTCTCCGAGCACGAGGATAACATCTATCTAAATGCTGAGCTTTTCAAAAAGATAAAAACCATTTATGAACAAAAAGACGCAGAGAATTTAACAACAGAACAACTCGCTTTACTGGATAAAACCTATAAAAACTTTGTGCGTAGAGGAGCTAACTTAAATGAAAAAGATCAAGCTCGCTTACGTGAAATAAACAAAGATCTCTCCTTACTTGCCATTCAATTCAGTAACAATGTGTTAAATGGAGATAATGAATATCAACTAATCATTGAGAAAGAAGAAGATTTGGCAGGACTTTCGGCCGATTTTATTAC
>CAZFXK010000111.1:0-7097 GCA_964522975.1 uncultured Bacteroides sp.
ATTTTATGCAATAAAAAACAAACATTAAATAAGAACATAGTTGTTTAACTAATTTATATACAAACTATAATAACACCAAAAAAACATGAAAAAAAGATTCTTTACATTATACTTTATTTTGGGGCTATTACTTCTTAGCTGTTCTTCAAAAGAGCAAAAAATAATAGATCGGACAGTCTTGGTAAAAATAGATACTGTACAGCATCACAGGAATGACTTAATCATATCCTATCCTGGAAAAATAAAAGCCAATGAGGATATTGAAATAGCATTTCAAGTAAGTGGAACTATTCAAAAGGTTTATGTTGATGCAGGCAGTAAAGTAAAAAAAGGAGATCTGCTTGCTAATCTAGATCCCACTAACTATAAAATTCAACTATCAGCTACACAAGCAGAATATAACCGAATTAAAGGAGATGCAGAAAGAATCATTATGTTGTATCAGAAAGGAAGTGTATCCAAAAGTGATTATGAAAAAGCTGTTTATGGCTTAGAACAAATTACAGCGAAACTAGAAGCTCATAAAAAAGCTCTGGCAGATACTCATATCTACGCTCCCTTTAACGGATATATCCAAAAAAAACACTTTAGTGCAAATGAAACAGTTTCAGCAGGGTTCCCCATTTTTTCTTTATTCAATCAAAATGTATTAGAAGCTGAGATTAACATTCCGGCTACAGATTATTTACGAAGAAACAGTTTCAATGAGTTTTATTGCACCATTGATAGAGATCCACAAATTAAATACCCGTTAAAACTCACTTCCATTAACCAAAAAGCTAATTTAAATCAACTCTATACTGCTCGTTTAAGTTTTATTCCTCAACCTAATTTTACCCTACCTACACCGGGTATGACAGCAACAATATATATAGAATTAAAACTTGATGAATCTCAATTAACGATAATTCCCTTATCTGCCGTACGAGAGATTAATGACAATTGTTCTGTATGGGTTTATGATTCCGATACACAACAAATAAACTCACGTAAAATAGAGTTAATTGAAATAAAACGAAACGGAAAAGTAACTGTTTCCAGTGGGTTAAAACCGGGGGAAATCATTGTTTCTGCAGGAGTAAATTCATTAAAAGAAAACCAAAAGGTAAAGGTCATAGAACCTACTCTTAATACAAATAAAGGAGGTTTATTATGATTGATTTAGGGAAACAAGCACTAGCCAATAGACCGCTAGTTCACTTTATAATTGCAATCTTATTGATTGGAGGTGGTTTTGCCTTCAACAATATGAGTAAATTGGAAGACCCGGAAATAAAAGTAAAGCAAGCCATGGTAATAACAGCTTACCCCGGGGCTTCAGCTTATGAGGTTGAGCTGGAAGTATCTGATTTACTGGAAAAAAGCATTCGCAGTATGGATTTCATAGATGCTGTCATTAGCCGTTCCATGAATGACTTATCTATGATTACGGTTGAACTAATATCAGAAGCTCCCGATGATGAGGTAGAGCAATATTGGGATCTACTCAGAAGAAAAGTAAACGATGTACAATCATCACTCCCTAGTGGAGCTATGCCATCCATCATAAAAGATGATTTCGGTGATATGTATGGTATGTTTTACGCCATTACTACAGAGGGTTTTGGAGACAGAGAACTCTCAAAATACACCGAAATGATCAAACGAGAAATCCAATCCATTAAAGGAATCGGGGATATTCAAGTTTATGGTGAAAGGGAAGAGTGTATTAATGTAGAATTGATAGAAGAAAAAATGGCAAACCTTGGGGTACATCCCATTGAAGTTCTTGCTACTTTAAGTGATCAAAGTCAAACAGTATACTCGGGTTATTATGAAACCGGAGATTATCGTTTACGGGTTACGGTCAATGACAAGTATAAAACGGTTGATGATATTCAAAACTTATTATTGCAAGGACACGAAGATGATCAACTTTACTTACGGGATATTGCCAAGGTTTCCGTAGACTATGAAGACCCTACCTTAAATCAAATGAGTTATGATGGTAAACACGCTTTTGGATTAGCCATTTCTGCTGAGAAAGGAACAGACATTACAAAACTAGGACGTAAAGTTGAAACGAAAATAGAAGAATTAAAAGAGACTCGCATACCTGCCGGAATAGAATTCCATAAAGTATTTTTTCAACCTGATCGTGTAAAAGATTCTCTAGGTTCTTTCTTGTTAAACCTGCTAGAATCAGTCATCATTGTAGTAGTAGTACTCATGTTCGTCATGGGATTCCGAAGTGGACTAATCATAGGAACCAGCTTGATCATTATTGTCACCGGCTCTTTTCTTCTCTTAAACTTATTTGATGGAACCTTACAACGGGTATCTTTAGCTGCATTTATTTTAGCCATGGGAATGTTGGTAGACAATGCTATAGTAGTTATTGATGGCATTCTTGTCAACTTACAACGCGGCGTAAAACGCACGGAAGCATTAACCTCCATAGGACGTCAAACCGGGGCAGCTTTATTAGGTGCAACATTAATTGCAATCTTAGCTTTTTTCCCTATCTTTTTATCACCGGATAAAGCCGGTGTTTATGTCCGCGACCTATTTATTGTTCTAGCCGTATCATTACTTTTAAGCTGGATATTGGCTCTTACTCACGTTCCCATAATGGCTGATAATTTATTTAAAAATCTCAAAAGTAAAAATGAAGGAGAGATTTATAATTCTAAATTTCATAAAGCATTACGTACCACATTAAGTTGGTGCCTGAAGAACCGAGCCATAACTGTGTCTATTGCGCTTTTTTTAGTGGGCTGCAGTATCTTCTGCTATAGGTTTTTGCCCCAAGGTTTTTTTCCGGATATGACCTACGATCAATTATATATGGAATATAAATTAGATGAAGGAGTAAATAACACAAAAGTAATAGAAGATTTAAAAGAGATAGAGAACTACTTAATGTCTCGCGATGAAATCACCCATATTACAAGATCTATTGGAGGAACACCTGCACGTTATAACTTAGTAAGAAGTATAGCTGATCCTTCTTTATCATACGGTGAATTAATCATCGACTTTAAGGATTCTAAAAGTCTAGTGGCATCCATGGAGGAAATTCAAGAGTACCTTTCAACAAATTATCCCCATGCATATGTGCGACTAAAACGATATAACCTAATGTATATGAAGTATCCTATTGAAGCACAATTTTCAGGACCCGACCCAGCAGTACTCAAGGAGCTCTGTAGTCAGGCCGAAGCCATTATGGATACTTGCCCTAAAACTTATTTGGTTAAGAATGATTGGGAACCCAGAACTCCTGTAATTACTGCAAACTTTAATCAACCGATTGCCCGCAATATGGGACTAACTCGCCAAGATGTTGGCATTTCTATGTTATCTGCTACCGGTGGAATTCCTGCAAATGTTTTTTATTGTGGTGAAAAAAGACAAACCATTTATCTGAAAAGTGTAGATAACAATGGTAATCCCATAGAGGGTTTAGAAAACTCACCTGTCTTTAGCATGATGCCTAATTTAAGAGATTTAAACAAAAAAACCTTACAAGGTATCATTAATGGATCCATATCGGAAGAAGATATTCTGGAGGCAGCCATGCGTACTGTGCCATTAAATCAAGCAGTTGACGGAATTACCGTGGAATGGGAAGATCCAGTAGTGATTCGCTACAATGGTCAAAGAGCCATACGTGCGCAATGCGACCCGGTTCCTGGTGTAGGTGCTGAAGAAGCTCGCCAATCTATCATTAAGAAGATTGAAGCCATAAAACTTCCTCCCGGGTATTCTTTACAATGGTTTGGAGAACATAAAGCAAGTACGGAGAGTATGGAAAACTTATTCAAGAGTTATCCGCTAGCTATTGTCTTAATGATTGCCATACTCATCATGCTATTCAAAGATTACAAGAAACCCTTAATCATACTTTGTTGCTTACCTCTTATTTTGATTGGTGTAGTATTCAGCGTACTCATATCTGGAAAAACCTTTGGTTTCGTGGCTATTGTTGGAGCTTTAGGTATCATTGGTATGATGGTAAAAAATGGCATTGTTTTAATGGATGAGGTTACGCTTCAAATCAATCAAGGTACAGAACCTACAACTGCACTATTAAACAGCTCTGTATCGCGTTTTAGAGCCGTGGCTATGGCTTCATTGACAACCATTTTGGGCATGATTCCTCTATTAACAGATGATATGTTTGGTTCATTAGCAGTAACTATTATGGGAGGTTTATTTGTGGGTACAATGATAATTCTGTTAATCATTCCTGTGCTCTACTCCCTCTTTTTTAGAATAAAAATTCAAATACCACAAGAAAAATAGATACTTATGAGATTTATATACACTGCATTATTGATTCTTTTTTCTTTTTCTCTTTATAGCCAAGAGTTTTATACTCTTGAGCAATGTAGAGAAATGGCCTTAGAACATAATCGACAAAAAGCCATTGCAAACAAACAAATAGACAAAGCCAAAAGTGATGTGCGCGTCTACCGCTCAAACTTCTTTCCAAAATTATCTGCTCAAGGAAATTATTTATTGAGTAGTAATAAAATCAAAAAAAACATAGGAGATGTGTATCTCCCAACCTTCCTTCCTGATGGAAAAGGGGGCTATTTACCTAATGTAAATACAACAACTCCTGAAGGCAATCCCATTTTTGGAATGTATGCATATTTACCGGAAATTCCTCTTGAGCTTACTCTAAAAAACACGTGGACAGCAGGGGTTCATTTAATACAACCTTTATATATGGGAGGAAAAATTAGAGCAAGCTACTCCATGTCTAAAATTGGTAGAGATATAAGTTATTTAAATCAAGAGCTATCTCGGGTTGAGGTTATTTTATTAGTTGATCAGGCTTATTGGGAATTAGTAAAAACACAAGAATTATGTGTAGCTGCACAAAAATACAATGAAGTAATAACCGAACTCTATCGTAATGTTGAAAACGCTTATGAAGTGGGATTAAAATCCAAAAATGATTTATTAAAAGTACAAGTAAAAGTGAACGAAGCCAAGCTACAGTTGCGCAGAGCTGAAAATGGAATCATTTTAGCACGAATGAATTTAGCTCATACACTTGGTCTGCCTCTCACACAAGATATAAGAACCTCTAATGAAATTCCCGTAACAGAAATAAATTATGTTTCCGATCAGTTCGACATAACACCTCGGCCGGAATATCAAATGTTATCTAAACAGGTTGAGCTTAAGAATAAAGACATAATGCTGACACGCAGTGAGATTTTACCCAATCTAAGTTTAATTGCCGGCTGGAATTACTATGATGGAGCTAAATTGAACGGAGATAAACTTTTGCATGGAGGATCTTTCTCAGCCTTAGTTTCTGTTAGCATTCCCTTATTCCAATGGGGAGAAGGTATAAACAAAGTGAAATCTAAAAAAGCAGAAAAACAAATCGCAGAACTACAACGGTTAGATGCTGCAGAAAAAATGACATTGGAAGTTACTCGTGCACACAACCAATTAGATGAATCGAAATTAGAAGTTGAAATGACTACAAACTCAATGAAACAAGCAGAGGAAAATCTAAAAATAAGCAAAGAACATTATGATGTAGGATTAGAAAACCTCGCAGATCATTTGGAAGCACAAACTCTTTGGCAAAAAGCATGGGCCGAATATATTTCAGCCAAAGCCAGCATGAAATTAAATGAAACAAAATACTTAAAGGCTTCCGGTCAATTATAAATTAATCACTCCCCCACATATAATTATAAAAAATAAAATAGGGCGATGTTATTACTTCATCGCCCTATTTTATTTATAACGGAACTCTAATTATGCAAGTCTACGTGCACCATCACTAATGACAACATCATAAACCTTAGGATTTCTTCCATATTTTTTCTTGAATGCATCAACTGTAGTTTCAATAAAGTTATCGTATAACTCTTCTTTCACTAAGTTTATTGTACAACCACCAAAACCACCTCCCATAAGGCGAGAACCGGTAACTCCACACTTTTTCGCACAATCATTTAAGAAATCCAACTCTTCACAACTTACTTCATAAAGTTTACTTAAGCCATAATGAGTTTCATACATCTTTTTCCCTACAGTTTCATAATCTCCTAATTCAAGTGCATCACTCACATCTAAAACACGTTGAATCTCTTCAATTACATACTCTGCACGCATATAATCTTCTTCACCTATCTCCTCTTTAGCTTCATTGAGCATTTCCATCGTACAATCCCGTAAAAATTCCACATTAGGATATTTCTTTTGAATTATAGCTACTGCATTTTCACAACTTTTTCTTCTATCATTATAAGCAGAAGAGGCTAACTCGTGTTTTACCACAGAGTCAAGTAATACGACCTTATATCCTTTAGGATCGAAAGGGAAATATTTATATTCTAACGAACGAGTATCTAATCGGATGAGATGACCGACTTTACCGAAGATAGAAGCAAACTGATCCATAATGCCACAGTTCACTCCCACATAGTTATGCTCTGTAGATTGACCTATTTTAGCTAATTCAAATTTATCAATTGTATTGTCAGCAAATAAATCGTTGAGTGCAAATGCATATGTGCTTTCAATGGCAGCAGAAGAAGACATTCCTGCACCTAAAGGAACATCACCGGCAAAAGCTGTATCAAATCCTTTGATTTCAACTCCTCTTTTTATCATCTCACGACATACACCAAATAAAAACTTAGCCCATCCTTTTTCAGGCAAGTCAGCTTCGTTTAGTCCAAATTCAGCACTATCATTTAAATCGATGGCATAAGCTCTGACCTTATCTGTTCCATTTGGCTTAATTTCAGCTATGATTCCTTTATCAATAGCTCCCGGAAACACAAACCCACCATTATAATCTGTATGCTCCCCTATTAAGTTTACTCTTCCTGGAGAAGCATAAACAAAACCTTCTTCTCCATTGAAGTGTTTTTTAAATTCACTCCTAACTGTTTCTATATTCATGATATGTATTCTTAGATTATTAATAATTATTCAACAGGAATATCTTTATTTACATTCTTACAACCAACTAGTCCATAAAATAACAAATAAACAAGAGCAACTATAATAAGCCAATAACTAGCCATATAACCTACAGCATCCGATATGAATTGTTGAATCAATGGTAAAACACC
>CAZFXK010000112.1:0-7006 GCA_964522975.1 uncultured Bacteroides sp.
AATGCAAGCCTGCATAATCCACCGGCACTATCCCAAATTGTTCTAATTCTTCCATTTTTTAATCATAATCACTCTGCAAATATAGTTATTTTTGCATAGATAATTGAATAAAACAAGAATAACTGTGTAAAAACAGCTAGAAGAAGGTAGGGGAAGCTAATTGCTCCTCTATGGAACATTTGACTTCTGCCAATATATCTTCTACAAGTACTATAGGAAGAAAATCTCTCAACGAAGTAGCAAGATCAACTAATAAAACTTATCCATATCATTTTTTGACGCTATTCACTTTACTCTGTGACTTTCAGTGTCTCAAAGAAGTTGAAGTATTTCTTGTTTTATTAAACTCATGATATATTCCTGATTTTGTGTATCAGAAACACTCACTTCATACTCTCCATTTCCCCAGTGCCCTTTGCGAGATACATCATTGGCTATTTCCTTCAGATCGTCTAAATCGCTTTTATGCATATTAATCCAGATACTCAACCCTTTTTATTGTATATGAATGTCTGCTAAGTTTTTATCTTTTTTGAATGCAATAATGAAAATAACAGACTCCGTTTCCAGTACCAAGTACTTTTCCAAGCCTTCGTTATTGATAAGCGGAATATAAATATTTTTCAAGCTGCAGTCTCTCCGTTTTAGAATAAAACCGTCCGAGAGTATTTGGATAAGACGATTGTTACTGCCGTGCAAATCATTTGCGAGAAGCGATTTAATCTACAGGATGACAGAGTCAACCTCGTTTTCAGTTAATCCTTCTGTCTGATACAGCGAAAACAAAAACCGTCGCAGGTCAACTTCAAGCAACACCTCATCCATTGAAGCATGCGAAACGGATGCGCCCGTACTGTCTGCGTACCCTCCTGTGAAAGCAATCGGATAAAGGTTTCTTCAAGTTTGGATTCGGTGAATTTCATAGACTTTTACTTCATGAAATAATTATATATCTGGCGCTCGTCGTTTGCCTTAAAAGTGTCTACTTTAACAAAGTGATTTAATTTTTCATCAGGCATTTTCCACCTTTCTAAAGCAAATTTAATTAAATCGTTTTCTCTTTGATCAATAAAACTGACGACCTGATCTAAATAATAATACTTTGTTTTTCTGTTTCTTTGCGATTTCGCTACTTGAGTCGCTTTTTCCAAATACTTAACTAATTTCTTAACTTGCAACATTGAAATTAAATTATTCTTCAACATAAAGTCAACCTTTTCCTCAATACCCCCATCTTGTAACTGAATATTGCTTCGCATACCTAATAAAACAAAATTACCAAGCCTTCTCTTCTCTTTATGATATCCATCAAAAATATCTGACATGTTTTCTGTAGCCCAAATATGTTCCCTTGATAAATAATCATTTGCTTTCTCGCCTTTTGCCTCTTCACGGGTAATTAATATATTTTCAATATCCCAGCTCTCACTTCGTTCTTTACTATTTAAACATTCTTCATATGAGGCGAGAAAGAATCTAAGCCCGTTCCAATGATAAAAATCAACATTTGTTTCGTCATTGTCAAGCGTAAGTGACTGAACAAAAGACTCTTCAGAACACAAAACCTTCGTGAAGTCTATAAGCTGCATTTTAGTATAATCGAATATATCACCTTCTATAATGCGTTTCAACCAAGTTTGACTTACATCGTCAGGTGCATCATGCGATGTCCATTCCCTATCTCTGTACAATTCAAAAGCCCATTGAAACAATACACCCTGATTGCTGTCAGATCTTCGAATATGTGGGTTAAGCAAGACGTAAACTCTGAAATTCAACTTTTCTATAATATCCAGCAATTCAATCACATCATCTGTTCTTTCGTGCAGATAACTCATAGCCGCAATATATAACGGCATAATTGAAGCATTTACCGGATGACATCTCAACCGTTTTAAAACTGACACCAACTTGTTTTTTTCTTTATATTCCGTGTTGAAAAAATCCCCGTTGTAGAAGAATGCATACGATTGAGCCGCTTGTTCTATAAAATCGATAAATGATTTAATCTCTTCTGCTTTCTTTTCTATATCCAAATTATCTTCAACATCATATTTTATCTTCAACTCATCATAGACATACCAGCTTCTTCCTTTATTTGCCGAGAAAAAAACCAAATAACAATTTCTTAAAAACTGATTTTCTTCTTCGTTGCTTATAACCTGTGCCTTACTCAAATATCTCAGTATATTTCCCCAGCAGTCATTCACTTTATCTCTAAGACTATTCACAGAGTTGATGGATGCATAATAGATAAAATAGTTCTTTATTTTTTCCAATTCGGAGAGCTCTTTACCTCTGTTGTTAATCACCTCAAACATTATACCAATCTCACTGTTGTTGTGTGGGGCAAAACAGATAAAACCCAGTTTGTGAATGATGGTTTTATAAATAATATCAATATGCGGTTTATTATCTTCCAACCATTTAGAAAAATAAGTTTTGGCGAACTTCAAATTACTAAGTGACTTGATATCTTCTGGTAGAATCTTTTTATCATTTAGTATGGTTTCTTTAAAATAAACATTGGTCTCTTTATTGGTCTCTAAAACATATTTTCCATCTCCTCTTACAATAAATTTTTTTTTAATCTCTGCATATTTTACCCGATCAGTTTCATAAATCAGTTTCAGTAAAATAATTATTGTCGTAAGTCTTTGTTGCCCGTCAACCACTTCATATTTCCCCAAGGTTTCGTTTTTAGAAACAACAATCGTGCCAGTATAGTGTTTGTGATCAATTTTAGAGACATGTTCAATATCCTTGGTTAAATCGACTAATTGCTTTTTCTCCCAGGAATATCCTCTTTGATAATCCGGAATTTTGAAAAAGTTATCTTTTACAATTTCTTCTATTGACAATAATCTATTAATTGCATCCATCTTATATAGTAGTTTAGTTTGTTTCTTCCAGTTTGAATTCAGTCAATTGCATAAATCAAAAGTTAATCATAATTTGCTATTACTTTAAGCATCTCTTGATTCTCTACTTTGAGACTACTTACCTTATTCAACTTATTACCTGTTTTATTAAACTCATGATATATTCCAAATTTTGCGTATCAGAAACACTTACCTCATAGTCTCCATTTCCCCAATGTCCTTTGCGAGATACATCATTGGTTATTTTTTTCGGGTCATCCAAGTCGCCTTTGTGCATATTAATCCAGATCTTCAAACCTTTTTGTTGAATATGGATGTCTGCTAAGTTTTTATCTTTTTTGAATGCAATGTATAATTTCTTCGGAAATACTTCTATATCAGCAGCTAGATTCAAAATAGCATTCTTATAAGTTTCATATAACTCAATTATATCTTCGGATTTACCAGCTAAATGATCTTCTTCTGTATAGACTTTTATCTCATTAACGACTTTGCCTATGTTTGATGCTTTCTTCGTTTGTACTTGTTTGATACTTGGAGCCGACTGTGATTTTTTTATCGGATTAATAACAATAATCTCATTTTCAAAACGCTTTATTTCCCAAAGTTCAATGGGTAGATCTTTAAAATTCGAAGATTGACGCTGGAAATCGGTAAACGAAGGAGCCACAAATACAACTTTACTTTGCGACCAGTCTACATCGTTACGTTTGAGATTATTCTTTTGCGATTCGTTATATTCAACAATAAAGTCAGCTTTGTATTCCAACATTATGTTTAGATATGAAACGCCTTGATCAACTACGCTGTAGTTACGATCACGTTTGTATTCAATAATCACAAACGAGCGGTTTTCTTCGTCAAAGGCTAAAGTATCAATACGGTTGTTCTTGATTGTAAACTCTGACTTAATAAAGCGATAACCTGAAATCCTTTCTAAGTTAGCTTCCACTATTCGCTGAATATCTTTTTCAAGTTTAAAGAGCCGCTCTTTTAAAGATATAAGCTCACTTTTATTTTGTTGAAATATTTTCATAGCTATTTAATGTGCTTTGTGTACTCTGTTTTTATCATATCAACAATTGCGTGCTGTTTCAAGCTATTTCGGCTAGGTTAGCATTTAAAGTTGCCCTCCAACCCCTTTAAATTTGTCAACAAAAGCACTAATCCTTTGAAAAACATTCTGCTTTTTTGTCAAATACTGAGGATTCAATGGACTCATTTTAGGGAGAACAGCGTTGAGTTCTGTACCGTTTTCACTTGCGAACTCACGCTTTAGGGAAACTATTATATAACGTTTTGCTTCTTCCTCATTTAAATTTTCTTCTGCAATTAATTCTGTTGCTTCTATTTTCTGTTTGCGTTGCGCATATTCGAAGAATGAATCTATAATATTCACTTTATCTTGAATGGCATCAAGGTCAGTTTCATTAATAAAATCAACAATCAAACTCTCTTTCGCCCTATTACCAATACTAGCACGAACAACACGACGGATCTCTTCTATCAATGAGGCTTTGTCATAGGTCTTTTTGTTATGTTCGAAAATTAATTCGAGAATATAATCGAGGTTAATTTCTTGGGATTTAAGCAGGTCTATTTCAAAGACTACATCATCCCAATCAATTTCTGACTCTTCTGCTTCTTTACCACTTTTCTGCTCCCTCAACCAGTCACGAATATCATTATAAGTAGATCGATAATCTTGGATGGTCCGATCAGGCAGTATTTCCACTTCTTGCATTGCTTCTATCTCCTCATCAGTCACAAAATGAGTTTCTTTAAATACTTCAATAGCCGCAGTATCGTTCATATCTATGGCTTGAAGCGCTTTGAGGTTGGTAAATTCATCGTAATTCTGTAGTATGTTTTCTACACGCAAGTACTCACCAAATAATTTTGAAAAATCTTTTTTATCTTTCTCAGTGGCTATTGCATCAGGGTTTGGGAACTTTTCATTCAACTCTCTCACCACTTCAACATAACCCCTCCGGGCTTCTCCGGTGACAATATCCGTAAAACCCTCCAAATATTCCTTGTAACTCTTTTCAAGTACTACATCTCTGGTATTACTATCCCCAAATAGAGTAATGGCATCAATCGTAGCTTTTTCCAAATCCCTGAAAGTAATAATGTTGCCAAAGGTCTTTGTAGCATCATAAATTCGGTTGGTTCGTGAAAAAGCCTGCATCAAACCATGATAACGCAAGTTCTTATCTACAAACAGTGTATTGAGTGTAGGTGCGTCAAACCCGGTAAGGAACATACCCACAACAATTACTAGATCAACCTCTTTACTCTTTACCCGTTTGGAAAGGTCGCGGTAGTAGTTCTGAAACTCTTTACTATCCACTCCATAACTGGTTTTGAACATAGCGTTGTAGTCTCTGATGGCATTGGCTAAAAATTCTTTGGAACTGTAGTCCAAAGCCGTGGGCTCAAAGGTTTCATCAATAATCTCACCAATGGCACTTTGCTCTTCATTGGCTGCAAAAGAGAAAATTGTCGCAATTTTCAGCGGCTTTTCACTCTCTTCTTGTAAACGGTTTAATTCCTTATAATAACATTTTGCTGCATCAATATTGCTTACCGCAAACATGGCGTTGAAACCTTTGTATCCTCCCTTGTTTCTGTGGGTTTTTATATTGAAATTCTGTAAAATATATTGAGAGATTTCCCTGATACGATTAGGATGAAGTAACGCTCTTTTGTTTTCTGCAGCACTCAACTTGTTCTCATCTTGTTCTGATTCTATTCCCTTGAACTGAGGTCGGACATCATTGTAATCTACTTTGAATTTCAGAACTTTTTCATCTCTGATGGCATCCGTAATTACGTAGGAATGTAATTCACGACCAAATACGCTGGCTGTAGTGTCTGCACCTAATGCATTTTCAGGAAATATGGGTGTTCCTGTAAAGCCAAATTGATAGTATTTTTTAAACTTTCTTTTCAGGTTTTTTTGTGCTTCACCAAACTGGGAGCGATGCGCTTCATCAAAGATAAATACCACATGCTTTTGATAAATAGCCAAATCACACTCACTTTTCATGAGGTTGTTCAGTTTCTGAATGGTGGTGACAATGATTTTGTTATCGTCTTTTTCTATATTCCTCTTCAGGCCGGCCGTACTCTCCGAACCGTTCACACTATCCGGAGAGAAACGTTGGTATTCTCTCATGGTCTGAAAATCAAGATCTTTACGATCTACCACAAAGAACACCTTGTCAATAAAATCAAGCTGTGTGGCTAATCGTGCTGCCTTAAAACTAGTCAGGGTCTTTCCCGATCCTGTGGTATGCCAGATATACCCTCCACTTTCCGGCTTCGACCAGTTCTTTGCCAGATGCGAACTCTTTATTTTCCATAAGATTCTTTCTGTGGCTGCAATCTGATAGGGCCGCATGATGAGGAGTGTGTTATTAGTATCAAAAACAGAATAGGTGAATAATACATTCAACAGGGTGTTTTTCTGAAAAAAGGTTGCCGTAAAGTCTTTTAGGTCTTTGATAAGCGTATTATCCGCTCTTGCCCAGTTCATAGTGAAATCGAAGCTGTTTTTGCTTCGCTCAACGGTGTTGGCAAAATAACGGCTGTCCGTCCCGTTTGAGATAACAAAAATCTGTAAATATTTATAGAGCGAATTATCACTATTAAAACTCTCTTTGGTATAGCGATGCACTTGATTGAACGCTTCGCGGATGGCAATCCCGCGTTTTTTTAGCTCTACCTGTACCAAAGGCAATCCGTTGACCAATATTGTAACATCATAACGGTTGGCATGCGTCCCTTTTTGCTCAAATTGTGAGATTACCTGCACCTTGTTTCGAGCCATATTCTTTTTATCTACCAAGTAGATGTTTTGAATATGTCCGTCGTCAAAAACAAAATCATGGATATAATCATCATGTATTTTCCTTGTTTTCTCAACAAGGGTATCACTTGGCTTATCCAGATACTCTTCCACATAACGGGCCCATTCATTATCGGTAAATTTCATGTCATTCAGCCTCTGGAGCTGCATTCTTGCATTCGCAAGCATGGCTTCCACGGTGGTAAGACCGGATGAATATTCATAACCTTGATTGATCAAGTCTTGTATAAACTCTCGCTCCAGCACCGAC
>CAZFXK010000113.1:0-6981 GCA_964522975.1 uncultured Bacteroides sp.
TTTTTGTCTTTTCTTTGCATTAAAGTTTGATTTGTTCCATTTATTCCAATCTAAAACCGTTATCTTTGTAATCTAATTTAACTTTTAAGAAGATATGAGTTACAATTTATTGAAAGGTAAAAAAGGGATTGTTTTTGGTGCCTTGAACGAGCAGTCAATTGCTTGGAAAACTGCAGAAAGAGCTGTTGAAGAAGGGGCACAAATAACTTTAACAAATACTCCTATAGCAATACGTATGGGGGAATTATCACAATTGGCAGAGAAATTAAATACTAAAATCATACCGGCTGATGCTACAAATGTAGAAGATTTAGAACAGGTTTTCCAGCAATCAATGGAAGTTTTAGGAGGTCCGGTAGACTTCGTCCTTCATTCAATAGGAATGTCTCCTAATGTTAGAAAGAAAAAAACATACGACGATTTAAGCTATGATTTTTTGAGTCAGACCTTAGATATTTCAGCTGTTTCTTTCCACAAGATGTTGCAAACTGCAAAGAAAATGAATGCAATAGCAGACGGTGGATCGGTTATTGCACTAACTTATGCTGCAGCACAAAGAACCTTTTTTGGCTACAATGATATGGCTGATGCTAAAGCATTATTGGAGTCTATTGCTAGGAGTTTTGGTTACATTTATGGAAGAGAGAGTAATGTACGAATTAATACGATCTCTCAATCTCCTACTTTAACTACAGCAGGTTCCGGAGTTAAAGGAATGGATAAATTATTGGATTTTGCCAATAGAATGTCTCCCTTAGGAAATGCTTCCGCAGAAGAGTGTGCTGATTACTGCATTGTGATGTTCTCTGATTTAACACGTAAAGTAACCATGCAGAATCTATTCCATGATGGAGGTTTTTCAAGTGTAGGGATGAGTTTAAGAGCTATGGAAACTTATGAGAAAGGTCTTGATGAATATAAAGATGCAGATGGAAAGATTATTTATGGATAGATGATAAAGAGAAGCATAAAATTTATTTTCGTATTGTTATCCTTTTTATTTATAAGTTCTTGTAACTTTTTATCAAGGACAAATAAGGATATGTCCGGTAATGAAGAAAATGATTTTATGTTAATAAGATATGATAGACTGCTAACAGAATACATACAGTTTAATAGTCTATCTGCCTTACAAAAGATGAGTACTAACTATTTGCCAATAACCAAAGTCTTATTTGAAGATGTATTGGCATTAGGTACTTTTAATGATGATAGCATTCCTATAAAATTAAAACAATATTATTCCGATCCAACTCTTGTCCAATTATTGAATGATGTGAAAAATAAATTTCCTGACTTAACCTCTTTCGAGAAGGAGCTAGCCAAGGGATTTGATAAATTAGAAAAGAATATTAAAGGATTAAAAAGGCCAAGAGTATATACTCAGATTTCAGCACTGAATGAATCCATCATTGTAATGGATAGTTTATTAGGTGTTAGTTTAGATAAATATATGGGACAAGATTATCCTCTATATCAACGTTATTATTATGATTATCAAACCGGATTAATGAATCCGGAGCAAATGTTATCTGATGTATTTGTGTTTTATTTAATTAGTGAATTTCCTCTTTCATTATATGGTGCAAGCCTTTTAGATGTTATGGTTTATTATGGAAGAATTTATTATGTTGTTGATGAATTATTAGTAAACCAAGAGTTTGAGGATATGCTAGGTTACACAAAAGAAGAAAAAAAGTGGTGTAATGAAAACAAATCCTCTCTATGGAATTTTATGTTGCGGAATCGTTTATTAGAATCTACTGATCCAATGTTAATCCGCGAGTATATCCGTCCTATTCCTACCGGTTCTTATCGTGAAGAGAGTCCCTTATTACTTGGTATTTGGATGGGATACCAAATAGCTAAAGAATATGCAAGGAATAATAAAAACACAACTTGGGAAGAGTTTTTGAATTTTGAGAACAATATACTTTTCCTTGAGAAATCGAGATTTAATCCCCAATAAAAAACTTGAAAATAAATGCTTCCTCCTGCTTTGTATTTAATTCCCGTTACTTTAGGAAATACACTTATTGATCGTGTCCTTCCTGAGTATAATAAATCAATAATTTTACAGATAAAACATTTTATTGTTGAGGACGTACGAACAGCTCGTCGTTTTCTAAAGAAATTAGAACGTTCAATTGAAATTGATGATTTAACTTTTTATGTGTTAAATAAACGAACGCCAAAGGATAAGTTATACGATTTCTTAGCTCCTTTGCAAAGTGGAGAGCCCATTGGATTAATGTCAGAGGCAGGTTGTCCTGCTGTTGCTGATCCAGGGTCGGATGTGGTGGCTATAGCTCATGAGAAAAAGCTAAAAGTAGTTCCTTTGGTTGGTCCCTCTTCCATTCTTTTATCTGTGATGGCCTCCGGTTTCAATGGACAGAGTTTCTCTTTTCATGGCTATTTACCCATAAAAGGAGAGCAGCGAATTCAGAAAATAAAAGAGTTGGAAAGGCGAGTTTATGCAGATGATGAAACTCAATTATTTATAGAAACCCCATATAGAAATCAACAAATGGTAGACGATTTGTTGAAAAATTGCAAAGAACAAACTAAACTGTGTATCGCTGCCAATATTACTTGTACTGATGAGTCAATCTTGACAAAAACCATTCAAGAGTGGAGAAAGAATCCACCTCAGTTAGCTAAGATTCCTTGTATTTTTCTCTTGTATAAATAACTTGATTTATATGCTCAAACTCTTCTCGTAACAAAGAGGAAAAGAAGGGAGTTGCTATTTTATGCTGGATGGCATTAAGTGTCCAAAATTTAGCATCTCTTTTTTTGAAACAATCTTTGACTTGATCTTTGTTTACATCCAGAGAAAAGAAATAAACTAATTGATTGACCCCTTCTGATTGAAAAAGATAGGCAAAGTGATAAAGAGGTTGCACCTTTTCATTAATCTTTAATAGGTTCTCCTTTATTATACGCTCTACTCCTTTGCTTATGGTTTCGTTATAATATAGAAAACTCTCTAAAGGTACATCTACTTTTTCTTTTTCTATTAAAGAAGTATGAGCTCTTTTGCATAATAATATTTCATTATCTGCTACAAGGGCTATGCGTATGATCGGAAAAATATGTTGTCCTTTATTTTTTAATAAGTCTTCTTTTGAGGCTTTTCCAATTACGTCACCCTGCCTATTAACTATTGGGTAATATTTAGATGATCCCATTGTTTTGTTGAAATAGTTGATAGCTGCCTGATTTAGTAATATACTGAAAACAAAGACTAGAATAGGAGATAAATGAAACAGTATCCAAAGAATGGGGGGATCGTACATTTTTCCCAAAAGTATGAAAAGGGTAAATGCTAAGAAATGAACTCCGGCTAATATGAAAATTACTCGAGAAGAAACAATAGAAGCTTCTGCTCCTTGGATAAAGTGGTGTCTATTTTCGACTTTCTTCTTATTTGACAAATAGAGGATTACCTTATGTCTATGTAAGAAAAGGATGAATAGAGGGATGATTATGCTAGCTTCAATTGTAATAGATACCAATCCTTGCGGACAGTATTTCTCGTGGAAGAATGTGGATATTGCTAAAGCCAGTAAAATAATGGAAGTAATTTCTAAGATGAAGTTGGCTTTTTTTTCTCTTCTTCCATAGTAGATATATAATTGGGCAATAGCTATAGCCAAACCCACATAGATAGCGATTTCCTGATAAATAAACTCACATAATATCATGGTTATTATGGCCGGAAATAGCCCTAATGACATATTATATTTACTTGAAAGAGGTTTTTTTTGCTTCATGACAGATTAAACTTCTGATTCTATCATTAAAAACAAAAAAACTCTGTTTAAGTTTACTTAATAAGTGAAATATGTCGTTCAGCGTGATAGGATGAACGTACTAAGGGACCGCTTTCAACACTTTTAAACCCTTTTTGTAAAGCTATAGCTTTATATTTCTTAAATTGATCAGGAGTAATATATTCAAAAACCGGATAATGTTTTTTTGAAGGTTGTAAGTATTGGCCGATTGTAAGAATTGAACAACCAACATTTAATAAATCATCCATTAAGGATTTTACTTCTTGTATTGTTTCACCTAAGCCTACCATAATTCCTGATTTAGCAGGTATGCCGGAAGAGGCGATCTGTGCTATGACTTTTAGGCTAATTTCATATTTTGCCACACTTCTCACAATCGGGGTGATACGTTTAACTGTTTCCATATTATGAGAGATTATGTGAGGTTGTGCTTTTATAATTGAATCTATACATTTTTCATCTCCTTGGAAGTCAGGTATCAATACTTCAATGGTTGTTTGGGGAGTTTCTTTTTTTATAGCTTCTATGGTTCTAACCCAATGGTCTGCACCATAATCAGGAAGATCATCACGGTCAACAGATGTGATGACCGCATGATTTATGTTCATTAATTTAATGGATTTGGCTATGTTATTGGGCTCTTCTTTGTTTAAGGGAAGTGGTTTCCCGCTCTTTGTATTGCAAAATTTGCAGTTACGTGTACAAATATCTCCTCCAATCATAAAAGTAGCGGTTCCTTTACTCCAACATTCTCCCAAATTAGGACACCTACCACTTGTGCATATGGTGTGTAGGCAGTGAGTATCTACTATTTTTTTTGTTTCGCTATATCGATTATTACTTGAAATATCAATTTTAAGCCATAATGGTTTACGCACTCTTTTATCCATTTCTGTGAGTTACAGGTTTTTTAAGAAAAAGTCGGTTAATTGAGAAAACAGATGAAGACGAGTATTCCCTCCATAAATGCCATGATTCCTGTTAGCATACACTTGCATCTTAAACGATTTGTTGGCTTGAACTAAAGCTTCACTATATTCCACCGTATTTTGAAAGTGTACATTATCATCTGCCATACCGTGTACCAATAACAGTTCTCCTTGTAGGTTAGGTATTCTTGTAAATGCAGAAGAGGATTTATAACCTTCAAAATTTTCTTGCGGAGTACGCATAAAACGCTCTCCATAAATGGTGTCATAATATTTCCAATCTGTGACAGGAGCTATTGCCGCCCCGGCTTTAAATGGAGTATTTACAATGCTCATACTCATTAAAGTGGTATAACCACCATAACTCCATCCCCAGATACCTATACGATTGCCATCAACATAGGGTAATGTGCTTAAATAATGAGCTGTTGCTGCTTGATCTTCTGCTTCTTTTACACCTAAATTAAGGTAAGTAGATTTCTCAAATGCAACCCCTCGTCCTCCTGTACCTCTTCCATCAACACAAACAATTAGAAAACCTTGACTTGCCATATAAGACTCCCAGCCAATTCCTTGTCTGTCACCTCCAACAGCCCAACGATCTATTACTTCTTGGCTACCTGGTCCGCTATATTGATACTGTATCACAGGATATTTCTTACTTGCAGAGAAATTTGTTGGTTTAATCATCCATCCGTTTAATTGAGTTCCTTGTGGTGTGGTAAAACTAAAGAACTCTTTCTGTGGAAGACTATATTGTGCTAATTTTACTTTTAAAGCATTATTATCTATTAATGTTTTTATGAGTTTTCCCTTATTATCGTTTAACGTGATGATTCCGGGTTCATTCAAATTTGAATACGTATTAATGAAATATTTCATTGAGTTACTAAAAATAGCCCGGTTAGTCCCTTCTTGCTCGGTTAAACGTATTTTTCTATTTTTAGAGTCTATTTTGTAGATTGCTGTGCGTAAAGGATTTCCTTCATTACTTTCATAATAAAAGCTATTTTCTTTTGAATCCCATCCTAAGAAATTCTTTACTTCAAATTCACCTTGAGTAACTTGTTTAACAAGAGTACCTTGTATGTTGTACCAATAAAGATGTTGAAATCCATCTTTTTCGCTTAAAAAGCTAAAGTTATTGGGGTAAAAACGAATCTGATCTAATGTCTCCGAATTAATATATTGTGGACTTTCATCACGCAATATTAGTTTACAAATAGTAGAACGTGCATCTGCCATATATAAATCTAACTGGTTTTGGTGACGGTTAAGTGTAAAAATGGCCAGTTGATTTTCTTGTTCTGTAAAACGAATTCTGGGTATGTATCCTTCTTTCTCTAGTGGAACTTCAATTTTCCGGGTAACTCTGGATTTTATGTCAAAAGAATGAACGCTGACTTTGGCATTAGCTTGTCCAGCTTTTGGATATTTATAAGTATAAAAGCCGGGATAGAGCTCAAAGTTCTTATATTGGGGTTCTAGACCTGCATATAATGGGAATGTGTACGATTGTACTTCTGATTCGTCAAATTTAATGAATGCTAGAAGTTGACTATCCGAACTAAATGATAATGCTGAACTGAAGGCAAACTCCTCCTCATATACCCAATCGGGAACTCCATTGATGATTTTGTTATATTCACCATCTTGGGTTACCTGAGATTCACTGTTGTTATATAATAATTTCACTAAGAAAATATTATTGTCTCTGACAAAAGCCACTAAATATCCATCAGGAGAAAAAACAGGAACTTGTTGAGGTCCTCCGTCTGATAGAGGTTCTAATAAATTCCGTTTAATGGTATAGATATAATGAACCGCTTTATATGATCTTCGGTATATAGGCTGAGTGTCCGTTGCAATTAATAATTTGGTGCCATCAGGAGAAAAGCTATAGCTATCAAAATGTTTGAACGTGCAGTCTCTTGCTGTATTTACATCGAAAAGTACCTCTATGGGTTCTCCAGTTTCAAAAGAGTATTTTATAATTTGTGTCCCCTCTTCATTCATTTGTGTATAGAACTCACTATTAGGAACCGGAATGACTTTTTGAAGGGTTTCGGGTCTAAAATAACCTGACGTGATTTCTTCTAACTGTAGTTGTTTAGTTCCTGTCTGTGCAAATAAAGCAGGTAAGGAAATAAATAAGCCGACAAGCAATAGATTTAATCTTTTCATATAGAGTGGATTTATTTTAATTTTCTATCTGACAAAAATACGAAAAAATGTTTGCATTACTGAAATAGACG
>CAZFXK010000114.1:0-6969 GCA_964522975.1 uncultured Bacteroides sp.
AGGTTTATTATTAGTTTTTTATTGTTTCTTTGGTACATATTCAATATTTTTATTTTCTTTTAAGTTTTCTTTATCCTGAAGTTTTAGGGAGTGGTGGAATAGTCTTGAAATAAAGTTTTTATTATTAAACTCTTTTATTTCTTTTTCATAACTTAGGACAAGGAATTTATATAAATTTATTATTTCATTAGATTTTATTTTTTCATTATTATAATTTTTTATTTCTGTTATTTGTTTTTCCTGAAGATCTTGAATAGTTTTTAAGTTTTTATCCTGAAGATGTGTTATTTTATCTTGAAGTATTGTTAATTGTTGTTTCTGATTTTCTGAAATCTCTTTTTCTGTTGTTAATTCAATAGTAACTTTATTGTATTTATTGGTTAGTTTTTCCAACTCTTTGTTTAATGTGTTATAGTTTTCTTTTAGTTGGTTAAGCTCTTTTTTATCTTTGTTAATATCTTCATTAGATATATTCATTTGGTTATATTCTTTATTTGTTAAAATATAATAATCTTCAATACTTTCTTTAGATTTATTCTTAGGATTTTCTTTAAATTCAACATTTAATATTTTAATATCTTTCTTATTTATTGAAATGTTAGAGGTAAAGGATTTTCCCCTATTATAATATTTGATGTTCTTTTTTATCATAATCTTTCAACCCTATTATATTATAAACTATATATTTTTATAGATTAAAAATTAGTACTATATTTTTTTATATAAGATCTGTTATAGAATTGATATATTATGAAATGGGATTTTATGTTTTTTAGATTTTTACTATATTTTTTTATATACTATTTATAAAAGATTTTTTATAAAAAACTATATTTTTATTATCGATGTGCATTATTAACATATTACAACTTTTCCAATATTTGTTAAACAAATCTTATTTTAAAATTAACTTTACTAAACACGAAATAACCAATATATAGCTATATAGATGTACCACCAAACCCTTTTTTATTTCTTTCAATTGATTAATTAAAATAACAAAGTGATTAATTAAAATGAATTCAATATTTTTATTTGATTTAAAATACATGAAAGTATCTAAATAATGAAAGCTAAAAGTTTAGGTTTTAAACTTTTTTCCCTGAATTAGTTGAATGAAACCCCTGAACACTAACAATATTAATAAAATCTAAGTCAATTCGATAAAATCCTAATTTTTCAACCCATCACCTGAAGACATAAAATATATTATATGACAATATGACAAGATGGCAAATATATTAAATGGTAATATGACAAGATGGAAAAATGACAATATGACAAACCATGAAATATATTAAATGACAAGATGGAAAATATATTTTAATATTTTCTGTTAAGATGGCAAACCATCAAAGCATATAATATATTATATGACAATATGACAAGATGGAAAATACATTAACCACTTAGTATATTTAATGACAATATGACAAAGCATGAAATATATTAAATGACAATATGGCAGTATAAAAAATTAAAGATCCTTTACTTATTCAACCATAACACCAAACAAAACAGTACTAACTTATCATAAATAACACAGTACATATACATTAAACTATATCAATTTAACAAGTTTTAATAATAGATTTAATTAAATTGAATATAGATGTTATAATTTAATATGTTATAGTATGTTAAGGTATGTTATTAATACAACCCTTTAAAATAAACTATAACTAAGCACCACCTGAACCAGTTGAAAAACTAAAAAAATCTAATCCTTTTATTAAGTCCCTAAAGTTTTTCCAAACCCCCACACTATCCTTATATTTAGGAAAATCAATTTTCAAGTTTAACCTGATTATAAGAAGCCCCTGAAATAATATAAAAAAAGTAAGTATAAAATGTTAAACAAAATATAATATATAATAATCCTAATCCAAATTCAGTATAAGCCCCTGAAGATATACCAAAATAACAAAATAAAGCCATTTGGCAGCCAAAACACTTAAAACTATTCAAACCACCCATAAAACAACAAACACCACCCAAACCCTAATAATAAATAGGTGATGGTTGAATAATCTTGAAGATCTTAGAACCTTAGTTTTTCCACCCCCTGAAATTATAGTTTTATGTGGGGATTTTACATATAAAAAAGGAGAGTTTATAAAAATTTCATTTATCTAAACATAATAACAACATGATGGAATAATTATTAATGTATTGATATATTTTAGTTGTTTATATTTGGTTATTTATTCAATAATTGATTTTTAATTTTAGATTTTTTAAAAATTTTTGTTCAAGATTTATTATTTAGGTTTAAACAAAATAATATAATATTATATAAAATCCTGAATGTAACAAGAGCTGATTAATATTAGATTAAGGGAAAGAAGATGTAACAATACTTTTCCAGTAGGTGAAACAATTTGAAACTAAATAAAACTTTAACTTTAAAATATAAAAAAGAAGATCCTGAAAAAATTGAATATTTAAAAAATTATTATAATCTAAATAAATCTGAAACTATTAGGAAAATAATAAGAATTACTAATAAAGATAAAATACAATCATAACTTTAAATTATAAAACATAATTTAAAGAAACCCAAAAAGATGTTAAACAAATTTTATATAAGAGAATTAATAAACTAAAAATAGAAATTATTTAAATGAAACCTGAAGTATTTCTAAAATATGAAAAATCTAAAAAAATAGTTTCTAACAAGAAAGAATAAAAAATTATAGCACCGAACCAAAGCCTATAATTTTTTTAATCTTTTAAATTTTAAAAATGTGAAAAAATATTATTTTTAAAACTTAATATTAAATCTATAACAAATCATATATAAATTTAATGTTTATTGAAAAATACTTTTTTTTACTATTTTAACTAATTTAAAGGTTTAAATTTAATACTTTGGTTTATTCTATTCTTTTTTATTACAAAGGAGAATAAACAACATGGAAACCCAATTAAACACAATCAAAGAAACCGAAATTTATACAAAAAATAAACAGAAATTTTTAGGTTTAAGATGTTCTAATGAAGATCTATTAAAACTAAATGAAGTAATGAAGTTAGCAGAAAAACCTAATAAATCCGAAACTATTAGATATTGTATAGATTATTGTTATTATAAAGCTCTTTCTGAAGTTAAGGGGGATTATTAAATGGGATATACTACAACAGAATATAGTATAATGACTAAGGAAGATAAACCAACCTTAAGCAGTATAAAAGATAATTTAAACAAGATGGAGCAATATAAAAAGCTTTCAATTATATTAAATGTAATGGAAAGTAAAGGATATAAACTATTTAAAGCAGATAATGAAAACAACTTAGCATTTAAAGGATTTAATGAATTTAATTATATATTATTAAATCTTAATAATGGGATTTATTACAATATAGATTTAGAACCAACATTAAACCATTTCTTAAGTTTTACAGATGTAAAAGAAAAAGTAAACCCTGAAGATGTTGAAATTTTAAATTATAATATGAAACTTTTAGATATAGATTTTATAGAAAATCATAATAATAATATGGGATCTTATCTTTTAGATTTAGATTTAGGGGAGGTTGAATAAATTGAATTCAACCAACTTAACCCCTGAAGATATGGAAAACCTTAACTTAAATCTAATATTATCTAAACCAGTATATGACAGTCCTAAATCTTTCTTATTTGAATTATTATATCAAAAAGATTTAGGTTATAGTTTAGCATGGAAAAACAACAATACAAACAAGGAAGATTTAAAAACTTTTCCTTATATTGTTATACCTGAAAACTTTGTTAAAATAGTTACTAAGTTAAGAGATAATGAAAAACTAACTAATGATGAAAAATTATTAGAAAATTGGATAAGTCCATTATTACTAATAATCCAAAATGAAATAACAGACAATTTAAGTTATATCAATCCTGAAATAAGACAAGAGATTTATAATATATTAATTGATTTATTGGACAGTATTTGTAAAATTGATATTTTAGAAGAGCCTAATAAGTATATTGAAAAACCAGTAATATATTTAATGGAAACTGAAATACTTGAAGAGATGGAAACAATAAAAGATTTAGATAATATAGGATTAAAAACTACTATTCAATCCAACCTTAAGGAAAGAAAAGCAATAGCTAAAACAAGAAGAGATTTAGGAGAATATCTTAATAAAAGACATGGAATAATCTTAAGATATGAAATAAACACTATTTATATATTAGATAAAAATAACATTGGATATAATCAAATTAAACCTGATGGATTAATAAAATTATTATCTAAAGATTTAGGGGAAAACTTAGTTTCTGATAAGGATCTTTTAGAAGCTCTTAGTTTTATAAGTGAAAGAAAAAAATTAGAATATAACAAGGTTAAATTTAATAATTGTATTTATGATATGAAATTAAATGAAGTTATAACCCCTAAAAATCCAGTTTTTACAGATATAGAAAGTAAATATAATTATAATCCTAATGCAGAAAGTTATATTTTAAAGAATTTTTTAGAAACTTCATTAGAAAAAGAAACACCTGAAAGAACCAAAGAATATATAAAAGGAGTTTTACAAGTAGTAGGATATTTATTTAGTAGTGGAAACACACAAAATATTTTAACTTTTATTGTTGGAGTTGGTGGAGGTGGAAAATCTGTTTTTACTAATGTATTAACTGAAATCTTTAGTATAGATAAAGTGGCAGATTTAAGCCTACAAGAGTTAGACAACCCACACGGTACAAGCTCATTAATAGGAAAACATTTAAACATTGTAAGAGATGCAGACGACCGATTAGTAGAGGCTGAAGATGTATTAAAACAATTAAGTGGAAATGACCCAATACAAACCAACCCTAAATTTAAAGAAGCCTATACAATAGCAAGGGAAGAAGTGGCAAAAACTTTAATTATAGCTAATGCAATCCCTAAGTTTAGGAAAACAAGCCAAAGCCTATTAAGTAGATTTTTAATAATAGAATTCAATAAAAAGTTTAGGGGGACAAACAAAGAAGATAAAAATTTAATAGGGAAAATACTTGAAGATCCTGAAGAAATTGAATGGTTAATTTATCATGGATTAAAAGAATATAAGGAAATGGTAGAAGCTAACCAAGATTTTATTTTAAGAATGAATGAAAAAGAAACTAAAGTATTAGTTGAAAAATATAGTAAACCAGTTAATTATTTAGTATCTAAGTTAGTTCTAAAATATGACCCTGAAGCCTTTGAATATGGAGAAAGCCAAGTATTTTCAACCCCCTTAAATAAAATGTGTGTTAAGTTAGCAGAAAAAGAGGGAATAGAAGTTAAAACAAATAAAAAAGATTTAATAGATCCAAGAGTTTTAACAAAAGCTATTAAGGAAGAATTTGAATTATATGATGTACAAGTAAATAAAGGAGAGTACAAACCAGTTAAAGCAGATAATCAAAAAAGATATTATCCTGATTTAATAAAAGATATTGAAACATGGAAATATTTAGATAATAATTAATATAAATAAGTTAGCACTTAACCCCCAGTTAATCCTTTATTAAACATAAAATTTAAACCTTTTCCTTTCTTTTTTTTACTATTTTTTACTTTTTTTATCCAACTATTATTAATTGGATTTTTTATTAGATGGAGCAATAAGAAACTAATAGAAAGAAGTTATTCAATCCCCCCTTATACCTAATTTAAATTAAGTGCTAAGTATAAAAATTTAATGAATTAATTAAATCTAAGTTATTAAAATCCTTTAATTTTTTATTTCCAACTAACCCCTATCTATTAATATATAATATATTCTATATTTAATTTTTTTTTAAACTTTTATATAGGATTAGTTGGAGTAATTAAAAATTATTTCTTTAGATTTAGATTTAAAGCTTTAAAAATTGTTTTTTTTAGTTAAGCACCTATTATATAACTTATTTCTTAATAGGGATATGAAATAATTTTATATCTAAATTGTTTTATTTAGATTTAGTTAGCAGTTATATAAAAACAATTTAACTTAATAGGAGCATGGAAAAACCTTAAGGTTTAGATATAGATTTATTAAAGATGTTAGCACCTAAATATTTAGTTGGATTAAATATTTAGTTAATTGTTTTAAATTAATTGTTTTAGGTGATGGTGGAATAATTAAAGGGGATTAGTTGGAATTTAAATTTATATCTAATATTTAGTTATTTTATTATAGATATGTTTTTTTAAAGTTATTCAATCCTATATTTTCTAGTTTTTAGATTTAATAAGTAGGTGATGGAAAAACCTTTTTCATATTTTTTCTTTTAGGATCTGTTGGATATGTTTTAATTTATTCTTTAGGTATGTTTTATTATCTGTTAGATTATTGAATATTATTTAATAATATCTATTTTTAATTAAACAATTAGAAATATTTATATATCTTTTATGTTAAATGTTTATAATATGACTACTAAACATTGTATTGAAAAATCTAATATTATTTGTCCTGAATGTTTACAATCTAATTTTATTAAATTGAAGGGTGAATTAATATGTTCTAAATGTGGAATGGTAGTTAATGCACCTTTTCCCTTTGTAAGTGGAATAAAAATAAATGTTAATTTTACAATAGAACCAGTTAAACCTAAGTATATCCCATCACCAGTTAAACAGAAAAAGAGTAATCCAGTTTATAGACATAACTTAAGAGATAATGAAATAATAAGATATAATAGGAAACCACAAACCATTAATTATTAATTTAAAATTAGATTTTTTTTAATATACTATTCTTTTATTAGGTGATGGTGGAATAATCTTGAATAATTTTTAATCCTGAAGATTATTATATTTTAGGGGGTGGTGGAATAATCTTTAATTTTTAGATTATTTTAGGATCATTAACTTTCATTATTTTTATTAGGTGATGGTGGAAAAACCATGTTAATTTTATAGTATTGATTTATTTAGATGTGTATTGAATAATCTTGAATAAGGTTTATTATTAGTTTTTTATTGTTTCTTTGGTACATATTCAATATTTTTATTT
>CAZFXK010000115.1:0-6934 GCA_964522975.1 uncultured Bacteroides sp.
AGGTCGGCCAGATCGCCGAGAACGGCGCCGAGAGCCCGTAGAGGTCGAGCTGCGTGGTCTCCCAGATTCCACGGGTTGGGCTCCAGCTCGCGAAGGGTTGCGTCGCCGGGGTTGCGTGAGTCATTCCGCTCTCCTTCTGCTGGTGTCCGCGTCGCGGGTGAGGACAGCAGCCCGCGGACGTTCTCGATGACGACCCACTCGGGTTGGAGCGCGTCGATTGCTTCGGCCATGTGCGCCCAGAGGCCCGAACGGGTGCCCGGCGCGAGGCCCGCGCGCTTGCCGACGGTCGATACGTCTTGGCAGGGGAACCCGCCGATGAGGATGTCCACGGGCTCGACCTCGTGCCAGTTGATGGTGGTGATGTCGCCGAGGTTCGGGACGCCCGGCCAGTGGTTGGAAAAGACGGCGGCGACGAGTTCCTTGAGTTCGGAGAACCACACGGTTTCGGCGTTGAAGGCGTGTTCGACGGCGAGGTCGAGGCCGCCGTAGCCGCTGAACAGCGACCCGATCTTGAGTCGAGACGGCTGATCTTCCTGGTCGTGCATGAGGGCTCCGAGTGACGGGCGGCCCCGGCCTCAGTTCTTCTCGTTCTGATGCCGGGCTGGTCACCTGTCAGGTGCACCAGCGCGCCACGCGTCGCCGCCCTCATCGCCCCGCGCTTCGCTGACACTCGACTGGTCCGCCTCACCGATCCCGACCACCCGGGCTGCTCGTCTCACCGACCCACCCACTGAGAGGACACGCGTCTTGCAGATCGAGGTAGAAGGAGCTTTCTCGCCACAGATGTCACCGGCCGACGGTGCTCACCTGCTCGTCAGGACGGGAGGTAGCGATGACGGTTTCGATGCGGGTGATGAGCGCGGGCGATGGTTACAAGTACCTACTGAAGACCGTCGCGGCCGCCGACGGAGACCGGCCTCTCTCGACGCCGCTGACCCGCTACTTCATCGAAGAAGGCACCCCGCCGGGACGGTGGCTCGGCAAAGGAGTCGCGTCACTTGGCAAGGGTGAACTGGTCGTCGGTGATCAGGTCTCTGAGGCCCAGCTCCAGCTCCTCATGGGCATGGGGCACGACCCGATCACCAACGCGCCGCTGGGCCGGGCGTTCCCCGCCTACAAAGATGCGCCGAAACGCATTGAGGCCCGAATCGCGAAGCTCGACGCCACACTGACGCCTGGCGCGAAGGGCGAGGCTGTCGCACTGATTGTGGCGGAGGAGAACGCGCGGGCGGGGCGTCGAGCGGTGGCGGGGTTCGACTTCACGTTCTCGATACCGAAGTCCGCCAGCGTCCTCTGGGCAGTCGCCGACGCGGGGGTGCAGGCGATGATCGGGGCCGCGCATCACCGGGCGGTTGCGGAGGTGGTTGCGTTCATGGAACGAGAGGTTGCGGCGACCCGCACCGGCGCTACCGCAGGTGATGGAGCCGTTGCACAGGTCAAGGTCGAGGGGCTGATCGCGACCGCGTTCGATCACTTCGACTCCCGCGCAGGCGACCCCCACCTCCACACTCACGTCGTCATCAGCAACAAGGCCAAGACCATCCTCGACGGAAAGTGGCGCTCACTCGATGGCAGACCGATGCACGCCGCCGTCGTCGTGCTTTCCGAGCTGCATGAGGCGGTGTTCGCGGACCACATGACCCGCATCTTCGGCGTCGAATGGGAGGCCCGGGACATGGGCCGCGACCGCAACCCCGCCTGGGCGATCACCGCTGTTCCGGAGACCCTGGTGGTGGAGTTCTCCAGCCGCGCCCGCCACATCGACGCCGAGAAGAACCGGCTCATCGACGAGTACGTCACCGCTCACGGCCGCCAGCCGTCGAATGCCACGATCTTGAAGCTCCGCGCACAGGCAACGCTCTCGACCCGGCCTGACAAGCAGGTCCGATCCTTGGCCGACCTGACCGAGGAGTGGCGAACTCGAGCCACCACCATCCTCGGCGGGGACGCGACCAGGTGGGCGATGGACGCTACCGGCAATGACCGGCCGCTCTTGTTGCGGGCTGACGACATCCCTCTCGATGTGATCCGCGAGATCGGTCGATCAGTCGTCGAGGCGGTCGGTGAGAAGCGTTCGACCTGGCGCCGGTGGAACCTCATGGCCGAAGCCGCGAGGCAGACGATGGGCTGGCGCTTCGCAACCACCACCGATCGCGAGTCGGTGATCGCGATGGTCACCGACGCCGCCCAGCTCGCATCCCTCCGGCTCACACCACCCGAGCTCTCGCTCTCTCCCGTAGTGTTCCGACGCGACGACGGCACGTCGGTGTTCCGACCTGTCAACTCGACGATCTTCACCTCCGAGGTCCAGCTTCTGGCGGAGGACCGGCTCCTGGACCGCTCCCGCGACCTCACCGGTCCCACAGTCTCCCTCGCGACCGTCGAGAAGATCACCCGCAAGCCAGACACGGACGGTCTGCTGTTGGGTGAGGATCAGACCGATGCGCTGACGCGGATCGCAGTGTCGGGACGGGTGCTTGACGTTCTTGTCGGTCCGGCTGGGGCGGGCAAGACCACCGCCATGAACGCGCTCCGCCGAGCCTGGGAGGCCGAACACGGCAAAGGCTCCGTGGTCGGGCTCGCCCCGTCGGCGGTGGCCGCGCAGGTCCTCGCCGACGATCTCGGGATCGAGACCGAGAACACCGCGATGTGGTGGCAGAACCACCTCACCAAAGGACTCACCTTCCAGCCGGGGCAGTTGGTCATCGTCGACGAAGCATCTCTGGCCGGCACTCTGTCCCTGGACCGGATCACCGGCCTCGCCCAGCAGGTCGGGGCGAAGGTGCTGCTCGTGGGCGATTACGCCCAGCTTCAATCGGTCGATGCCGGAGGCGCGTTCTCGATGCTCGCCCACGACCGCACCGACACCGTCGAACTCATCGACGTCCACCGCTTCCACCAGCCGTGGGAGAAACTCGGCTCCCTCGACCTCCGTCACGGCCACACCTCCGTGATTGACACCTACCTCGCCCACGGCCGCATCCGAGACGGCGACACCGAGACCATGACCGACGCCGCCTACACGGCCTGGCGGGCAGACCGAGACGCCGGACGCATCACCGTCCTGATCACCGAGACCCGCGAGCAAGTGACCGCGCTCAATGAGCGCGCCCGAGCTGATCTCCTCATCGACGGGACCCTCGACCAGGATCGGGAGGTTGAGCTGCGCGACGGAACCCATGCCGGTATCGGGGACACCGTCATCACCCGCCGCAACGACCGGAAGATCACGGCGAGCAACGGCAACGACTGGGTGCGCAACGGCGACATCTGGACAATCACCGACGTTCGAGACGACGGAAGCATCACCATCCGCAGACCTGGCCGCTCCTACGGCGGCGCGATCGTGCTGCCTGCGGCCTATGTCGCCGAGTATGTCGATCTCGGATACGCGGTCACCGCGCACCGAGCCCAAGGCGTCACCACCGACACCGCCCACGTCCTGGTCGAGCCGACCGCGACCAGGGAGAACTTCTACGTCTCCATGACCCGAGGACGTGCTGCAAATCATGCCTATGTGATCCTCGACCGGGTCGACGACCACCAACAGCCGCACCCCGGCGACGACCCGAACGCGAGCGGCCGCAGCGTCCTGACCGGGGTCCTCCAGCACGTCGGCGCGGAACTGTCGGCCCACGAGACGATCACCACCGAACACGAACAGTGGGGCTCGATCGCGCAGCTCGCCGCCGAGTACGAGACCATCGCCGCCGCCGCGCAACACGACCGCTGGGCATCCCTCGTCCGTGCATCCAGCCTCACTGCTGAGCAAGCCCAAGCCGCTGTTGAGTCCGAAGCCTTTGGAGCGCTCACGGCAGAGCTCCGCCGCGCCGAAGCCAACCACCACAACGTCGAGACCCTGCTTCCACGCATCGTCCAGGCGCGCGGATTCGACGACGCTGACGACATCGCCGCGGTCATTCACTACCGGGTCGCCCGTGCCACCGCTCGCCCCGCCGGATCAGGACGGGCCCGCAAAGCGCCCAGGCTCATCGCTGGGCTCCTGCCACACGCGGGCGGAGTACACGACGCCGAGATGCGTGCGGCGCTCGATGAGCGAGAAGCACTCATCGAAGCCCGCGCCGACGCCGTTCTTGATGGCGCTCTCACCGACGAGGCACCCTGGATGAGAGCGCTCGGTACGTCACCGAGCGACACTCGCCGGGCCGCAGCATGGAGGAGGGCGGCGCGAGTGGTCGCCGCCTACCGAGACCGCTACCGCATCACCGACGACGCGCCCCTCGGGGCACCGCCCGTGTCCGAGGCGCAGAAGATCGACGCCGCGCGAGCGAAGGTATGCCTAGATCGCGCGTTGTCCTCAGCCACCGAGATGGATAGGTCGGAAGGGTTCAGCGCCCACGGGCCGACGCGCACACAGTCGCAGCTAGGGCGAACCATCTGACTCCCCCTTCCCAATGTCGGCCCACAGACGTAGCCTTGGAGGTGAGGCGGATTTCTCCTTACCTTTGGGCCGTTCGCGGCAGACCCTCGGGTCACTCTCCACGCACCGTCTCGACGAAGCAGGCGCGTGTTGAGAGGAGCCCACCATGATCCGCCTACTGTGGACAGCGAGCGTCGAGGTCCGATACTTCCTCCGGCGCTACATGCCGAGCAACATCGTCCTTGATCTGCTTCGCACAAGGCGGGGACTCAAGTGGGGCATCCCTGCGATGCTCTTGGCCGTTCCCTACCTCGTCGTCGCCCACTGGTGCACCACCCTCGCCGGCAGCGGTGGTCCCGGGTGGCTCCACCTCGTCGTACTCGTGTGCATTTGGAACGCGCTCAAGATGACGCTCTTCGGTCCAATGAGTCTCGTGATGCTCGTGAAGGTCCGCGCTCGTGAATGCCGCGCGCGGCGTCAGTGCGTGAGTGGCGGCACGCCGGCGCTGCTCGAACTTGCTCACAGCGAGCGCTGAACTCCGGTGCCAGCCCGTAGCACTGTGTAGTTCCTACAGAGTCCGCGCGGACTCGGATGTAGGCCGACGAATCTGATCCCTGGCGAGTCCGGCGTGCAGCGCCGGCGCAGGGCGCGAGCCCTGGTGTTCCACGAGTCTCGCAAGGTCCGCAGTGCTGGTTACAAGCGACGCCACACCGGCCTGCAACAGGCCGTGCGGTCCCGCACTCGATGCGCTCGTCACCGGCCCCGGAACTGCTCCCACTCCTCGCCCCAGCTCCGAGGCGCGATGCGCCACCGCCAGCGAGCCCGAGCGGAATCCGGCCTCGACAAGAACCGTCGCCGACGAGAGCGCCGCCATCAAGCGTGCCCGAGCGATGAAGCGATGTCGGGTTGGAACAGTACCTGGCGGAACCTCGCTGACCAGCACCCCAACACGGGCCACGCGGTCGAGAAGCTCGCGGTGCCCAGCAGGGTAAGGCCGGTCAACCCCATTGGCGAGAACGGTGATGGTATCACCGCCTGTTGCGAGAGCAGTCTGATGTGCAACTCCTTCGATCCCGTAGGCACCCCCGGCAACTACAACTCGGTGGTCAGCAGCGACGGAGGCAGCGAGTTCGCGAGCTACATGATCCCCGTACGAGGTAGACGCCCGCGCTCCGGTGATCGTCACGAAGTCGCGCAACGGACGAGACAGGAAGGAGGACGCGCCGCGAACCCACAGCACGTACGGTGCAGCTTCCCCCAGGTCGTTGAGGGCACCGGGCCAATGAGCGTCGCCGGGGATCAGCGCTCGGACTCCTGACTGCTGAATCTGGCTGAGCCGCTCAGTGATGCTCCGCGCCTCCGATGCGTTGAAATGGTCACGCCAGACCTGCGCATCCGCAGAGTCGAGGCCACTGACCTCACCGTTGCGCTCGGCAAGCCGGAGCACCTCCACCGCCCCGACCTGAGCCAAGAGTCGGCCCGTCACCGGATCGTTGGGCTCGACGAGCATGGACAACACCATGCGCGCGGTGCGTTCGTCCTTCGCGGCATCACTCAGGCCAGTCATCGTCGGTTCCTCCCCACGTCCGTTGCCCAGGAGGTGCGCCGAACAAGACGAAGACTCGCCGACAGCGGCGCGGCCTCGGTGCGGCGTCGGTGCCTGCCGATACTCTGAAGACGTGAACACGTAACGGCGGTCCTCCTGGTTCGGCCGACGTCGGAGTCGGTCGGAAGGAACGCAAGTGACAACAGCAGGACTGGAGCGTGCACGCGGCACGGCGTGGCGAATCTGGGACCTTCACGTGCACACGCCAGCCTCCATCGTTCAGCACTACGGTGCCGACACCGACGAGACTTGGGCCCAGTTCATCGATGAACTTGAGGCTCTGCCAGAAGACATGACTGTCATCGGCATCAATGACTACTGGTTCCTGGACGGCTACAAGCGTGTCATCGAGGCACGGAAGAGCGGACGCCTTCAGAACCTCGAAGCGATCTTCCCGGTGATCGAACTGCGGCTGGATCACTTCGGTGGCACCGACGGGAAACTGGCGAGGGTCAACCTGCATGTCATCTTCGACCCAGACCTCGACCCGGAAGTGATTCAGGCACAGTTCATCAACGCGCTCCAGCCAAAGATGAAGCTCGCACCGAGCCACTCCTCCCTCAGCTGGCAGGGCGTAATCACGCGGGATTCGCTGACCGACCTCGGCCGCAGGATTAAAGAATCCGTCCCGGCTGAGCACCTGTCGAATTACGATTCGGACCTCCGCGAAGGGTTCAACAACCTGAACGTCGGCCTCGACGACGTTCAGGCGATCCTCGCCGGCTCATACTTCAAAGGTCGTGCGCTCATCGGGATTGGCAAGACCGAGTGGCGGGACATCAAGTGGAACGACCAATCAATCGCCGCGAAGAAGAACGTCATCAACTCGGCACAGTTCATCTTCACCGCCTATGAGGACACGACCCGGTGGCAGGCAGACGTGGAAGAACTCCGGGCTCTGTTGCAAAGATTGGCGGCAGTCAGAGGTAGGCTGTCGCTCTGCGCCG
>CAZFXK010000116.1:0-6855 GCA_964522975.1 uncultured Bacteroides sp.
GGAATTTGTACCCCTTATCGATACAAATTCCCACTAAGCGCTCGGGACCCCTAAGTGGGGTATTTATCTATAAGAAATCATCAAATATTATAAGAATTTATCTTTACTAGGGAGTTTTTATAGGTGGGCTATATTTGACGCTTACGGATAAAAATTTGGATAAGATATATTTTTTATTTTAAAAGTGGATAGATAAAATGTACTTATCTATATCCACCGGTGTAGGAAAAACCTATACCTATATTAAAACCATGTATGAGCTTAATGAAAGATATGGCTGGAATAAATATATTATTGTTGTTCCTTCAGTAGCTATACGTGAAGGGGTCTATAAATCCTTCGAATTAACTAGTGAACATTTTGCCGAGGAATATAATAAGAAAATTCGCTGCTTTATTTATAATTCTAGACGCTTAGATAAGCTAGATTCTTTTGCTAGTGATGGTGGAATTAATGTGATGATTATTAATTCCCAAGCCTTTAACGCTAGAGGTAAGGATGCCAGAAGAATATATATGAAGCTAGATGGTTTCCGTTCCCGTCGTCCTATTGATGTGATTGCTGCTACTAATCCTATTTTGATAATTGACGAACCTCAATCGGTAGAAGGTAAAGCTACTAAGGAACGTTTAAAGGAATTTAATCCTTTGATGACTTTACGCTATTCTGCTACGCATAGAGAAGATGCTAGGTATAATATGATATATAGGCTTGATGCTATGGAGGCTTATAACAAGCGGTTGGTGAAAAAAATTGCAGTTAAAGGCATCGCAGTATCTGGAACTACCGCAACTGAAGGCTACTTATATTTGGAAAAACTAAATTTATCTGGGGATAGACCTCCTTCTGCTTCTTTGGAGTTCGAAGTTAAGGGCGCTAAGGGACCTAGAAAAACTACTCGGATTGTAAGGGAGGACTTCAATCTTTATGAGGAGTCTGGCTTGGAGGAATATAAGGGATATAGAGTGGCTCGTATTGAAGGTAGGGATAACTCAGTAGAGTTTACAAATGGACTTAAAATATTTGCTGGAGATGTAGTGGGAAGCGTAAACGAAGAACACATAAGACGCATACAGATTAGGGAGACCATTAAATCTCATTTGGAAAGGGAAAGATATCTTTTTTATCGGGGGATTAAAGTATTATCGCTATTTTTCATTGATGAAGTAGCTAAATATAGGCAATATGATGATGGGGGTACTGCAATTAATGGGGAATATGCGGATATCTTTGAAAAGGAATACAATGATATTTTGCATGAATGGCAAACTGCTTTTGGGGAAGATGATTACTTATCTTATCTAGATAGTGTTGAGCCTAGTATTACCCATGCAGGTTATTTCTCCATTGATAAAAGGAGTAAGCGTCTCACAGATAGCAAAATCAATAATCGTAGGGAATATACATCTGATGATGTGGATGCCTACGATTTAATTATGAAGGATAAGGAAAGATTACTTAGCCTCAAAGAGCCTGTTCGTTTTATTTTTTCTCACTCTGCATTACGAGAAGGTTGGGATAATCCCAACGTTTTCCAAATATGCACCCTAAAACATAGTGGGTCAGATGTTAGGAAAAGACAGGAAGTAGGGCGGGGTCTAAGACTTTGCGTGAACAACAATGGTGAGCGGATGGACAGTAATGTCTTGGGTAGTGATGTGCATAATATTAACATTTTAACTGTAATTGCTAACGAGAGCTATGATAGTTTTGCTAATCAGCTTCAATCTGAAATTGCCGAAATTATTACTGATAGACCTACAGAAGTCAATCCCGCTCTTTTTATGGATAGGGTCATTAAGGATGCAGATGGTCTAAATGAACAGGTAATTGATAGCAAATTAGCGACTAAAATCAATAATGGCTTAATTCGACAAGGTTATGTTGATGATGATAATAATCTGACTGCAAAATACTTCGATGATGTAGCGGCTAATAACTTTTTAGTTGCGGAGGAACTTGCGGAATATAAGGCTGATATAGTGGCAATTCTGGATAGTGTTTATAATCCTGATAGCCTGATTCCAGATAATGCAAAAGCCAATAATATTGAAGCAGCTCTTGATAATACTAAGTTGCAAATGAAAGAATTTAAAGCTTTATGGAGTAAAATCAATGCTAAATCGGCCTATATTGTTGATTTTGATACTGAGGAACTTATAGAAAAAGCTGTAAAAGCATTAGATAGGGAACTTAGAGTATCCCAAATATATTTCAAAATTGAACATGGGGTAATGGATACTATTAAATCTAAAGAAGCTTTACAAATGGGTGAAGCATTTACTAAAGAAAAAGGGGCGACTTTTAAAATTGAATCTGCTATAAATACTAATGTAAGATACGATTTAATCGGTAAAGTTGTAAGTGAGACCGGACTTACCCGTAATACTGTCGGTTCCATCCTCAGGAAAATTAATAAGTTCACTTTCAGTCAATTTCATAGCAATCCCGAAGAATTTATTATAAAGGCTTCTAATATCATTAATGAACAAAAAGCAACTGTGATTATTGAACATATCACCTATAACAAATTAGAAGATACTTATGAAACTGATGTATTTACAGATGCCTCTCTAAAGGGGCGTCTAGGTGTTAATGCCCTAAAAACAGATAAACACCTATTTGATTACCTTATTTATGATTCCAATACTGAGAGGGATTTTGCCTCAGAACTGGACAAGTCTGATGAGGTAGCAGTATATATCAAACTGCCTAGTGGTTTTTATATTAATACCCCAGTGGGCAAATATAATCCCGACTGGGCAATAGCATTTCACGAAGGCAAGGTTAAACATATATATTTTGTAGCCGAAACTAAAGGCGATTTATCCTCAATGCAATTAAGGAAAATAGAAGAACTCAAAATACATTGTGCTAGGGAACATTTTAGAAAGATAAGCAATGAAAATGTAAAATATGAAGTGGTAAATACCTATGAAGCCTTATTGAATGTGGTGATGAGGTAGGGGACTCCAAAAACATTAGTCATTTGATTCTACAATTATTTGGATACAGCTAAATATACTATTCAAGATTATAAATGAATGCTCAAAAAAGGGAGGCTACAAGGTGATAACTGAAAAATAGGAGGAGAAATAAATATGTCTAGTTCATTTTATTCTAATGATGTAAGTATTGCTGATATCTTAACTAATATTTCTTTAGGAGCCGTGCAACTTCCAGATTTCCAAAGAGGCTGGGTATGGGACGACTATCGTATTCGTGCTCTTATAGCAAGTCTATCTAATTCATATCCTGTGGGGGCAGTTATGTTCCTAGATTATGGCGGAGATAATGTTCGTTTTAAATATAGACCATTTATAGCAGGTAATAATAATATTGAACCAGATAAATTAGTCCTAGATGGACAACAAAGACTTACTTCAATATATTGTTCCATGGGACGCCTAGAGGCTGTAGAAACCATAAGTGAAAAGAAAGCTGATATAAAAAGATTTTACTATATGGATATTGAAAACAGTTTGGATCCGCAGGTCGATAGGATTGATGCTATTATATCTGTTCCAGAGGATCGTATTATAAGGTCAGATTTTGGACGCAAAATAGAATTAGATTTATCTACTAGGGAAAAAGAATTTGCCAACCATATGTTTCCATTAAATATCGTTTATGATCATATAGCATGTTCCAATTGGCAATTCGATTATCAGGCTTATCATAAATATAATAGGGAAATATCTGAACGATATGCACAATTTAATAAAGAAATACTAGTGACCATTCAATCGTACAAAATACCCGTTATAACTCTTGGCAAATCAACACCTAAGGAAGCCGTTTGCCAAGTTTTTGAGAATGTAAATACGGGTGGTATTGCACTTTCCATCTTTGAGCTTGTTACTGCAACTTTTGCGGCAGATGATTTTGAATTGAGAAAAGACTGGGATAAGCGTGCAGGGAATTTTAGCAAAAATTCAGTTATAGCTGCTGTAACAGCCACTGATTTTTTAACCGCATTGACATTATTAATCGGTTATAAAAAATGGAAGATAGGAGGCCATGCTGTTAGTTGTAAGAAAAAGGATGTCTTGAACCTGACCTTGGGTGACTATAAGGAAAATGCAGATTGCTTAGAGAAAGCCTTTATAGATGTTGCTAATTATCTAAAAGAACAGCGTATATTTTCTAGAAAAGATTTGCCTTATACTACCCAATTAATTCCCTTAGCAGCAACATTTGCATTGTTAGGTAATGCTATTCACGAAAGTACATTAAAAAACAAAATTTCAAGATGGTATTGGTGTGGTGTATTTGGGGAAATGTACGGCGGAGCCAATGAAACAAGATATGTCTTAGATGTAACTGGTCTGATGGCTTGGATAAAAGAAGGTGGCCCAGAACCTGATACAGTAAATAGGGCCTACTTTAATCCTACTCGGCTAATTTCATTACAGACTCGTCTTAGTGCTGCCTATAAGGGCATTATAGCTTTATTGCTAAAAACTGGTTGTATGGACTTTGTGAGTGGCAGACCAATGGATTTTACTTCATTTATTGATGAAGCTATTGATATTCACCATATATTCCCGCGTGCATATGCACAAAAGCATTATAAGCGTGAAAAATGGAATTCAATAGTGAACAAAACACCATTATTTGCACGGACAAACCGCGTTTTGGGTGGGCATGCACCAAGTGTTTATATCAACAGAATTGAACGTGACGATAAGGTTAAACCCGAAGAGTTAAATAAATATATCAGTAGCCATTTAATAAATGTTGAGCAATTAAGGTTAAATAACTTTGAAGAATTTTTCCCTGAAAGGGCCAAAGCCCTTTTAGATCTTATAAGTCATGCAATGGGCAAAACAATTGCTAATCGTGACAGTGAAGAAACCATAGCTATTTTTGGAAAGCCTGTTTGAAAAATTGTACTGATTTACGGTTAGAGTGATGATAAATATTTATTGGAATGTTTTGTTTTACATATCTGTAACCAATTAATTAGATAAATTTTTTGGAAGGAATAAAAAAATGAAGATTTCAAAAGTAGAAATCAAAGAATTTAAAAGGTTTACTCATTTAATTATAGACGGCATCCCATCAACAGCTAAATTAGTGGTCTTGGTGGGGCCTAATGGGTGTGGAAAATCATCACTTTTCGATGCATTTAAATTTGTTTATAAATAGAGAAAAACTTCAGACAGATTTACAGTCGTCTATAATTTTGATAAAATGGAAACTAAGAAAACTCACGTAAAGGGGGGAAGTTGTATTGCAATTTAAAAGCAATGCAACTGTAAAAATGGATATAGGAAGTAGAGTGAAAATGGCTAGGGCATTACAGCAGATGTCAATACGGGAATTAGCTGAAAAAGTAGGGGTATCACATACTGCTATATCAAAGTACGAACGCAATATTGACCGTCCAAGACCAGCCATACTCCTTAAATTAGCTAGAGTTTTAAATGTAGATACCAATTATTTCTTACAAGAAAACCCTATTAATCTTGAAAGTATAGCCTATAGAAAACATAAAAAACTTTCTAATAAACAGCAGACTGCCATAGAAGCGAAAATTATTAATATTATAGAAAAACAGATAGAGTTCGAAACATTATTACCTAGTAACTATGTAAAAAAGTTCCAGCTGCAGAAATATGACATATATACTTATAGTGATATAGAAGCGGTGGTTGAGTCTGTACGAGAAGCCCTAGAAGTAGGTTATGATTCTATAGAAAATCTGACCGAGCTTCTTGAATTAAACGGGATAAAAATAGTCGCACTAGAAGCACCACAGGGTTTTGATGGATTTTCAGCTTGGATCAATGGGGAAATCCCAGTAATTATTTCTCAAATTAATATTCCTGGTGATCGCCAAAGATTTAACTTAGCACATGAGTTAGGTCACTTGCTAATTAATAACCATAGTAGTCTTGATGAGGAGAAAGTTGCTCATAGGTTTGCAGGTGCATTATTAATGCCTAAAAGCACTGCCTTATATGAGTTGGGATACAATCGCACTGATTTAAGTATAAAGGAACTATTTATATTAAAACATAAATACGGAATTAGTATGCAGGCTATTATACGGCGGGCATTTGATTTAGAGATTATTACTGAAAGCTCATATAGGAGACTATATATTCAGTTTAGTAAGAAAGGTTGGCGCAAAGAGGAAGCGGGTAAGCCATACCCAGTAGAAAGGTCGCATAGATTTACATTATTAGTCCAACAAGCTTTGACGGAAAATCTAATTAATCCCAGTAAGGCTGCAGAATTATTAGGAGAGAGGCCTAATGCAAATATTCAAAAACTAAATTATTCCTCCAACGACTTAGAACATATAGCTAAAGAATATCTAGTAAATGAAGAATTAACTGCTTTCACTAGAGATTATGCTGAGGAGTTTTATGATTATGAATAAGGGGGATATTTGGATTGTTAATTTAAACCCTACCCAGGGCTCAGAAATGAAGAAAGAAAGGCCTTGTGTAATTATAAGTGAAGATAATCTAGGAAAATTACCATTAAAGATAGTAGTTCCGATTACGGAATGGAAAGAAAGTTATAGTCAATATATATGGATGACAAAAATAATTCCCAATAAGAATAATAGGCTTACCAAACAATCAGCTGCAGATAGCTTTCAAGTACGTTCTGTAGCCAGGGAAAGGTTTATGCGCAAACAAGGTGTAGTATCTGCAAAAGAACTAGAAGATATTGTGGCTGCGCTAGCGATACTGATTAGGGTGCAATTGTAAATAATAACAGTAATCATTTTATATCTTATAAATTAAAATCCAAAAGATCTCCATACAAGCCGTAGATAAGACCAAACACGGGGACAGTTCTGCGTTTGGGAGACAATTCACAAGGTTGACAATGCAG
>CAZFXK010000117.1:0-6846 GCA_964522975.1 uncultured Bacteroides sp.
CTTCAATAAAAAACTAATGAATTTCGGTTTTAGACCAAAGTCACTTCAATCTCTTTTTCTCTTAACATTTCAATAATATGAGCTGGAGCATTAGAATCTGTTATGATGTGATGTATCTTATTAATATCACAAATCTTGCAAAAACCTCTTTTCCCAAATTTAGAGGAATCTGTAAGAACAATGATTTTCTGAGCAGCATCAATCATTTGCTGGTTAATCCTTGCTTCATTCATGTCACTTGTCGTCAATCCATAATCCAAATCTATTCCATCCACACCTAAGAATAATTTGTTGCAGGATAGGCTACTTAAAATGTTTTCGGCATAGTGGCCTATTACGGAAACGGAGTTCTTTCTAATAATACCTCCTAACTGAATGATTTCAATATTAGTATTATAGCATAAGGCTAAAGAAACTTTAACGGATGATGTTATGGCGGTCAGATAATTCTCATAAGTGCTAATTTCCTTAGCAAAGGCGAAAAGAGTAGTTCCGGATGCAATGATAATCTTATCTTCTTCTGTTAATAATTTGCTGGCGGCTTTTGCAATCTGCAATTTTTCATCAGCAAACATTTTTTCTTTTACATCAATATGTTTGTCTGAAATGATTGAACTTAGGCTACTTGCGCTTCCATGATTGCGGTATAATAATTTTTTGCTCTCTAGATGTCTCAGATCCTTTCGGATAGTTACTTCCGAAACTCCAAGTTTGTTGCTCAGGTCTTTTACTTTTACATATCCCTCATCTTTAAGCTTTTCTAATATATATTGATGCCTTTTTGCTATGCTTCCCATGGTGGTGTTGTTTTATGTAATATTTTATATTAACAAAGATATATAATTATTCGAAATATCAAAGGTTTTCATTTATTCCTTGCTTTGTTTGTTCTGTGTTTTTCTGTGCATTGAGATAAAGAAATACATTCAATTCTTTTTATAAATTCCAAACTTGATTTTCGATGTTTTATATATTTTTATCCATTGGGTTTCATTCGAAATAAAAAAGTCTCTATTTTGTCCTTCCTATTCAAAAAACAATATATTTGTAGCAAAAGTATTTCTAATACATGAAAAAATCGTAATGAAATAGATTACTAGCTATGTAATTCTGATTGATGTTATGAGTCGTGAATTTGTGTAATTTGTTTTATTTCTATTATCACCTTTTATGCTAGAAGTATATAATCCACTAAATAGAACTCATTCAATAGCATTAATACCCTGGAGTGGGATAAGGATTTGCTTGAGTTATTTGATATTCCGGAAAGTATGATGCCAGAAGTATGTGCATCCAGTGAAATATATGGGTATACAAAAACCACCATTTTTGCCATCAAGGTTCCTATGTCAGGTATTGCCGGAGATAAACAAGCTGCTCTTTTTGGACAAATGTGTACAGAGCCTGGGATGACTAAAATACTTATGGTACAGGCTGCTTCATTTTAATGAATACCGGTGATGCGCCTGTTCTTTCTAAAAACAATTTGGTTACCACTATTGGGTGGAAAATAAATGGAAAAGTTACTTATGCTTTAGAAGGAAATATATTTGTTGTGGCGCTTGATTCAAAAGTAGAGCTAAAAGAATTACGTGTAGATGGTGGAGCTTCTAATAATGATTTATTGATGCAGTTTCAAGCTGATGTTTTAGAGAAAGAAGTGATCCGCCCTCAAACCTCAGAAACAACAGCTCTTGGAGCAGCTTATCTGGCAGGATTGGCTGTTGGTTATTGGTCTGATATAGATGAAATAAAAAAACAATGGTACATTGATAAAAGATTTGTGCCAGTTAGTGACGAAAGAGTTTCTGGTTGTAGAAGGAAATGGAAGGATGCAGTAAGTAGATCTCTTCATTGGATAAGCTAACAGGATATTATCAAGGCTGTTCATGAGTTACAAAAACATGAAGTTTTGGTGTGGTGAGGTTTCAATTTGGAAAATTAGTACGCAATTGGGTTATATAGTTGGGTCTTTTTCAAGATGGAGAAGGAAATAATTGTTTTTGAATTGTGATTTTAATTCATCTTTCAAAGTTAAAGTTTCGATTTTGATAAAAAAAGCTTCGATTTGATTTTGATTGTATTTCGAATACTTGTATATTTGATGTGAAATATTAAAGTAGAACCCTATCTAATTTTTGTCTATGAGTTTAACTAATATCAATAAAACATTTGATGTCATAATTATTGGAGGTGGAGCAACCGGGGCAGGTGTAGCTAGAGACTGTGCCAGAAGAGGTTTATCTTCAATTCTATTAGAACGTTTTGATATCGCTACTGGGGCTACGGGTAGAAACCATGGCCTATTGCATAGTGGAGCTCGCTATGCAGTAACAGATAAGGAATCTGCAGAAGAATGCATAAAAGAAAATATGATTCTTAAGCGGATAGCTAGTCACTGCATAGAAGAAACCGATGGATTGTTCTTGAGTTTACCCGAAGATGATATCCATTTTCAGTCCCAATTTGTAGAAGCTTGTAGTAGTGCAGGAATCAAAACCGAAATCATAGATTCTAAAGAGGCTCTACAGCTAGAACCTTCAATAAATTCCACGATAATCGGTGCAGTGAAAGTACCTGATGGATCTGTTGATCCATTTAGGTTAACAGCCTCAAACATAATAGATGCAAAAGCTCATGGGGCAGAAACTCTTACCTATCATGAAGTTACCTCTTTAATTATTGAGCAGAATAGGGTTGTAGGGGTTGAATGTTATTGCCATAAGAGAAAAGAAACAAAGAAAATTTATGGATCCATCATTGTTAATGCTTCTGGAATATGGGGACAGCACATTTCGGCAATGGCAGGGATTACCGTACGAATGATACCCTCAAAAGGTTCTTTGCTGATTTTTGGACACAGGGTAAATAATATGGTCCTAAATAGATGCCGTAAACCGGCTGATGCTGATATTCTTGTACCCGGTGATACCATATCATTAATAGGTACTACCTCAACCAATATTCCTTACGATCAAATTGATAATATGATTGTTACCCCTGATGAAGTGGACCTTCTGATTAGAGAAGGTGTAAAACTTTCACCTAAACTGGCTCAAACGCGTATATTGCGAGCTTATGCTGGAGTTAGACCTTTAGTCGCTTCCGATAGTGACTCTTCAGGACGTAGTGCAAGTCGGGGGATTGTGTTGTTTGATCATGCAGAAAGAGATGATATGGATGGTTATGTTACTATAACCGGAGGAAAATTAATGACTTATCGATTAATGGCTGAATGGGCTACAGATTTAATCTGCAAAAAACTTAATGTATCTGCCAAATGTACTACTTCAGAAGACAAACTTCCGGGTTCGAGAGAAAAAATAGAAGATATAACAAAAAAGATTATATCCATACCATTGACGCAACGGAATTCCGCAATCCATAGACATGGAGATATGGCCGAGAAGCTCTCTAAGAATGAGATTTACGATACTAGTTTGGTTTGTGAATGTGAAGGAGTTTCTATTGGAGAAGTGAAGTTTGCATTAGACGAATTAAATGTAAAAAGTCTTGTAGATCTTCGTCGAAGAACTCGTGTTGGAATGGGAACTTGTCAAGGAGAGTTGTGCGCTTGTAGGGCAGCAGGCTTATTAGAATCTAGTGGTCATTTTTGTACAAAAAGAGCTAAAGAAGATTTGGTTTCCTTTCTAAGTGAGCGGTGGAAAGGCGTCTACCCAATTGCATGGGGAGATACATTGCGTGAAGGAGAATACACCTCTTGGATTTACGAGGGTGTATGTGGATTGAACTCTGACGAAGATAAAATGCCGGAACAAAACTAGCTCATATTATTTTAGACATATAGTATTATAAACATTTGGAATTAATTACTATGAATTTTGATACAGTTATTATAGGAGGAGGTTTATCCGGATTAGTTTGTGGCATTCGTCTGTTGAGAAAAGGACAACGTTGTGCTATTGTTTCATCGGGACAGAGTGCATTACATTTTTCGTCCGGTTCTTTTGATTTGTTGAATAACCTTCCTAATGGAGAAGAGGTGACAAACCCATTAGCTGGCATAGACAAACTTGTCCAACAATGCCCTGATCATCCGTATGCCAAATTAGGAAAAGAGAAGTTTGCGACATTGGCAAATGAGGCGGTGGATTTTTTAAAAGCAATAAAAATACCCATTATTGGGGATGTTCAAAAAAATCATTATCGCATCACTCCTATGGGGGTATTGAAACCTACTTGGCTTTCAGTAGAGGGGTATGCTACAGGAAAAGAAAAAAATAAGCTTCCCTGGAAAAAAGTTTCCATTTTTAATATAATCGGGTTTATGGATTTTTATCCACGATTCATTGCTGATGAATTTACAAAACTGGGCACAGATAGTGATATTAAACTTTTTGACTTTGAGCATTTGAACTATTTAAGACGTAATCCAAGTGAAATGCGTTCTACAAACATTGCTAGAGTATTAGATCAACATATCGAAGATTTAAGTGTGATAATCAATAGAGAAACAAGTGATGACAGTGATGCTGTTATTTTCCCGGCTTGTATTGGGCTTGATTATGAAGCCATACAAAAACTTAAAGAGTTGGTAAAAAAACCTATTTTTTTAATTGCCACTATGCCTCCTTCAATTGTTGGAATTCATACACAGCAATACCTTCATAATTATTTTTTACAGCAAGGAGGAGTTTATATGTTAGGAGATAATGTGCTAAAGGCAGATATGGAAGATAAAAAAGTGAAGCAAGTTTATTCTTTTAATCATGGAGATATTCCTTTCACAGCTCAAAACTTTGTCCTAGCAACAGGAAGTTATTTTAGTCAAGGATTAATAGCTACTCCTACTCGCATTTATGAGCCTGTCTTTAATTTGGATGTTGAATATTCCGGTAGTAGAACAGATTGGTATACGCCTAAAATGTTTGATTCGCAAAACTATCAACATTATGGGGTGAAAACGGATAATAGTTTCAAAGGAAAGCTTAATGGTAGTATTATTGAAAATCTTTATGTTGCAGGAGCTATTCTGGAAGGTTTTAATCCTATCAAAGAAGGTTCAGGGGCAGGGGTCTCGATTTTGAGTGCATTGGCCATAGCCGAAACAATTTTAAGTAAATAAGAGGAGGAAGGAACAATGAACCTACAAGAACAAAATATAAGTGATAACAATTTTGAGCAATGCATTAAGTGTACTATTTGTACGGTTTACTGCCCGGTTTCTGCCGTCAATCCTGATTTTCCGGGTCCCAAGCAAGCTGGCCCTGATGGTGAAAGATTGAGGCTAAAAGATCCGGGATTTTATGATGAAGCATTGAAATACTGTCTAAACTGTAAGCGTTGTGAAGTGTCTTGTCCTTCAAATGTGAAAATAGGTGATATTATACAGTCTGCCCGAATCAAACACAGTAAGAAAAAGCCTAGCGTTAGAGATTTTATTTTAGCAAATACCGATTTAGTCGGAACGTTAGCTACACCTTTTGCTCCCATTGTAAATTCAACTTTAGGACTTAAGCCAGTAAAAGCCATTTTGGATGGTGTATTTAAAATTGACCGAAGAAGAACATTTCCTAAATACTCCTTTGGCACATTTGAGAGCTGGTATAAAAAACAGGCCGACAAACAAAAAAAATTCAAGAGGCAAGTAACTTATTTTCATGGTTGTTACGCCAACTACAATAACCCTCAGTTAGGAAAAGATCTAGTAAAAGTATTTAATGCATTAGGCATAGGCGTACAATTACTTAAAAAAGAAAAGTGCTGTGGAGTGGCTTTGATATCAAATGGTTTTATTAATCAAGCAAAAAAACAGGCTAAGGTTAATGTTGCTTCAATCAGAGAGTCAGTTCTTGATAACAAGATTCCTGTTGTTGCAACTTCATCAACTTGTACCTTCACTATTAGGGATGAATATCCTCACTTATTAGATATAGATATCAGTGATGTTAGAGATCAAGTTGAACTAGCTACGCGATATATCTATAGACTACTTAGCAAAGAAAATATTCCATTAAAATTTAGTAATAAAGAAATAAAGGTGGTTTATCATACCCCTTGCCATATGGAGAAGCTAGGATGGGCTTACTATTCAATTGAGCTTCTAAAATTGATTCCGAATGTTAAATTAGAAATTTTAGATTCTCAGTGTTGTGGGATAGCAGGTACTTATGGATTTAAGAAAGAGAACTACAAAACTTCACAAGATGTTGGGGAGTCTTTGTTTAAACAGATAGAAGAAGCAGATATAGATTGGGTAGTAACAGATTGTGAAACTTGTAAGTGGCAAATAGAAATGTCTACTAGTAAGAGGTGTGAACATCCAATCTCAATATTAGCTAGAGCTCTTCAATAGAGTTTTATTTATAATAAGTTGCGAATAAAGTTTCGATATGAAAATTTTGTATTTTAGTATGATATGTCGGCTCACCTGTTATGGTAATAAGTAATGAATAAAAAAGAGAGAAGGTTAAGTGCAATTAGTTGTTATACAGAGCTATATGTCTTGATTAAAAGAATCGAAACTTTTCGCAACTTTTTTAGTTGTCATTCAAGATTTTTTTTTATCTTCTAGTGTAATAGATAGAAAATAGAGAAAAAAGTATATTATTAAGTTTTATATCCTGTTTTTTTAACGTTTTAATTAATATCGAAATTATGACAAAGGAGTATACTTTAGAAACAAATCATGAGATGAAAACAAATAGCTGCAACCTTTTTGAAATTCAACAGAGTGAGGTTAATTCAACATATATGGATGCCTTAAATTTATTTAAGAAGGTATTTGAACTTATTGATTTCAACTCCATACTCAATAGTAAATAGAAAATCAGCAAACAAAAAAGGTTCGTTTGTCATATCCATTTTAACAGTCTTTTCCTGTTG
>CAZFXK010000118.1:0-6830 GCA_964522975.1 uncultured Bacteroides sp.
TGAAACATGTAAAATGGATTTTTGTTGTATTACTAATTTGTTCCTTGACTTCTTTCATAGAAAAAGACAAACCCACCAGTGGTTTGAATGTAGGGGATATAGCCCCGGATTTTAAGATCAAAGCTATAGTAGGTGAGCCATCACGACCTTTAAAAGAATTAAGGGGTCAGTATGTCTTGCTAAGTTTCTGGGCCAGTTATGACGCGTTATCAAGGGTTAAAAATGTAAGTTTAAGTAACACATTAAAGTCATATGCCCATAATAATGTAACCCTTGTTTCAGTCTCATTTGATGATTATCAATCCATATTTGAAGAGACTGTTAGAAAAGATCAGATAGTCACACCTAACTGTTTTGTTGAAACAGCAGGTCAAGAATCCAAATTATTCAAGAAATTTAAATTGAATCGAGGATTTTCGAACTATTTAATAGATGAAAATGGCAAAATTATAGCCAAAAACATCTCTGCTGATGATCTTACGGCCTACCTTGATGTATAATAAGAAAAGGTAAGAAGTAAGCAAAAATTATTCAGAAGACAATATAAGAATAGATGAATTCTGAATGATAATTTAACAAAAGAGGAAACAATACAACAAAAAAATCCGTAATCTTTCGTTTAGAAGGGTTACGGATTTTCTTTTTTAAATATTTTCCGGTCTCATTTTATATTATCCTTTCCTTGGATGATTGCAAAGAAAAAGAGATGAAACTTTGAATAACTCACATTAAAAAAAATGACTATTCTTACATTTAAGAATCATAAATCCACTACTTTTGTAGTGGATTTATGATTTTGATGAAATCTTGAAAAATTAAAACTACCGAATTATAACCAATGGAAGAATTAAAGCATGAATGTGGTGTTGCTATGATCCGCTTATTGAAGCCTCTTGAGTATTATCAAGAAAAATACGGATCATGGATGTATGCATTGAACCGTTTGTATTTATTAATGGAAAAACAACACAATCGAGGACAAGATGGTGCTGGTATTGCTTGTTTAAAGCTAGAGGCAAATCCCGGTGAAGAATATTTATTTAGAGAAAGAGAGTTAGGGACTGATGCCATAGCTCAAATATTTAATACTATACACGATAAGTTTAATGGACTTGCTTCAAAAAAGTTTGATGAGTTAAGTTCTGAATTAAAAAACTTACCTTTTATTGGTGAGATTTATTTGGGGCATTTACGCTATGAAACGTCTGGTAAGTCGGGTATCTCTTATGTCCATCCTTTTTTACGTAGAAATAACTGGCGAGCCAAAAATTTGGCGATCTGCGGTAATTTTATGATGACTAATTTAGATGATATCTTTTCGAGCATAACGACTAATGGACAACATCCAAGAGTTTATGCTGATGCCTATATTCTGTTGGAGCAAATGGGACATCGTTTAGATAGAGAGGTTGAACGTGTGTATCAAATTGCAGAAAAAGAGAAAGGTCTGACTGAACAAGACATAACACATTATATTGAATCAAACATTGATATTGCAAATGTTTTAAAGACATCGAGTAAAGAATGGGATGGTGGATATGTGGTTAGTGGACTAACAGGAAGTGGAGAGGTTTTCACCTTGAGAGATCCTTGGGGCATTCGTCCCGTACATTGGTATCAAGATGATGAAGTGATTGTTGTAGCCTCTGAAAGACCGGCCATTCAAACTGCATTTAATGTAACTGCTGATCAAATTCATGAATTAGAACCCGGGCAAGCTTTGTTAATTAATAAATCAGGAAAGTTACGCTTAAAACAAATATCTAAGCCTCAGAAAAAGCGTGCTTGTTCTTTTGAACGCATCTATTTTTCCAGAGGAAGTGATAGTGATATTTATGAAGAACGTAAATTACTTGGTGAAAAACTGGTTCCCAGTATCTTAAAGGCTGTAGATTACGATGTGAAAAACACGGTTTTTTCATATATTCCAAATACTGCGGAGGTGGCTTATTATGGGCTCTTACAGGGTTTAGATGATTATTTAAATGCCAAGAAAGCAAAAGAAATTCATGCATTAGGTCATACACCAACGGTTCAAGAATTAGAGGAGATTCTTTCAAAGCGTATACGAAGTGAAAAAGTGGCTCTTAAAGATATAAAGTTACGCACTTTCATTGCAGAAGGAAATACCCGAAACGATTGGGCTGCTCACGTCTACGATATAACATATGGCAGTTTGGTGGCTAATACTGATAATTTAGTAATCATTGACGATAGTATAGTAAGAGGTACTACGCTTCGACAAAGTATTCTAGGTATATTAGATCGATTGGCACCTAAAAAAATAGTTATTGTCTCTTCTGCTCCCCAGATTCGTTATCCTGATTATTATGGTATTGATATGTCTAGTATGGGTGAGTTAGTCATTTTCCGTTCTGCCATAGAGCTACTCAAAGAGAAAGATATGAAGTATATCATTGAGTCTGCCTATAGAAAAGCTAAAGCACAGGAGAATATGACTAAAGAGCGAATGATAAACCCGGTAAAAGAGATTTATGCTCCCTTTACAACTGAGGAGCTTTCTGAAAAGATGGTAGAACTCTTAAAACCAGAACATGTTAAAGCCGAGATAGAAATTGTCTTTCAACCGTTAGAAAGTTTGCATGAAGCTTGTCCAAACCATAGTGGAGATTGGTATTTTAGTGGTAATTACCCAACTCAAGGGGGTGTTAAGCTAATAAATGAAGCCTTTATCCGCTATGTTGAGGCTAATTTTCAATTCTGAAATTATTCATTATTATAGATAAAGAATTTCATTCTTTTGTGAATAATTAAATTTAATCAAAACACCCTTGCTTTGACTTCTTAGCAAGGGTGTTTTGATTTTAAAACAAATCGATTTGTTTGAGTTTGCTTCTTTAATTATTGTATCATTAAGCATCTAGTGGAGAAAGCCCTATTCCACTGATAAGGAATTAAATCAACTTGTTTTTGAGTAGTATAAAGTCCAATTGCTTTTTCATTTACTTTATTTGAAGTATTATCACTTAATGCCCAAAAAACGGCAGCTAGACCTCTATTTTGATATCTTGATGTTGCAAACACCCCTATGGGTTTGGCATTAAATCCGGTTAAATTATTAACTACCATATCACTATTATCCCATTTTCCACTTTGCAATACGGATTTTTCATTTTGAATATAGTTTATAAGGCGATTCCAATCTTTTATGGAAGGTATTTTCCAACCTTGTGGAGCTAATTTATTGGTTGTAACGGCCATGTCATTATAAAAATAGTAGTCAGGATATTTTTTTGTTTTTACGACAGATGGGGTATTTTTATCTATCGTATCAAATACTTCTTTTATCTTTTTTCCATTCGTATAGTAATTGGTTGCAAGGTCACTACGCATCCAATATTGTGTTCCTATTTTAACTAAAGGATAGCTTTTTTGTTCATTTCCTCTTTTGTCTACTAATACTTTATCGCAAAGATAAACAGGTTGAGGTTGATCGGGAAGATTAAAATCAAGTTCACTCTTTTCATTGACGAAGAAAGAGGTTTTTGCAGGTAAATTTCCTTCCGTATATTGAAAAGAGTTATCCAAAAGATTCCAACTGATTTTACCTCCTTGGATGTTTTTGTCGTTCCCTATGATTCTTAAAACTTCGCCTTTTGTTAAGTCTGTTTTATTATTTGTTATAGGATAAGCTATAATGGCTTGTTCTTTCATCGTTTCTGAGCATAAATATTCCTTAGTTATTTCATATATCGGCTCTCTTTTTTCTGAAAGAAGAAGATAGATGTTTGAATTTTGAAAGTTTAAATCAGAAAGTAAAACTTGTTTGTGCATTTGTTGATTTTCCGTTTCTAAAGAAGTTCCTTTATTCCATTCTGCAATTATGGGATGGATACTTTCTATTTCTATGCCCTTTGCCGGTGTAAAATTTATGGTAAGTTCACAACTTTCCCCTTGTTTAAGAATCAAGTTAGTTGGTAATGAACAAGAGTAACTTTCATTGTCAATGTTTAGTGTTATGCTTTGTTTTTCTGAGACTGGTTGAGGCAATAAAAGAATCTCTTTTCCTTGGAGTTCCCTTCCTTTTAATGTCCATTCACCATGAGGAAGAATCTTTTTTTCATTTTGGTAATTAAGAAAAGAATCATTAGTCATATTATAGGTGGCTTCTGTATAAAAGCTATTTAGTGAAATTTTGGGAAAGTCATAGAGTACATCGGTTATTTTTTTATTTTCATCTTTAGGTTTTATGTGCAAATAGAGTTTGGTCATTTTATGCTCAAAAGTAAGTCCAACAGGGTGATTTGTTGCTTTTATATTCTTGGTAGAAGCTATCATGAAGTCTGATAGAGAGTAATTTTCAAGAGTTGATTGATCTTCTTGAAGTTCTACCTGAATGCTGGATTGATGAGTTTCAAATCCATTTGTTTGATAAGGATAGTAGCTGATAAAATCACAAAGGATTTCTTGCCTGGGAAAATAGAGCGTGTCTTCGGATTGAAAATCGTCATTAGACGAATAAACGAGTGTAGCATTGTCAATAAATCTTTCTTTGTCTAAAGTATTTGGTTGCGTAAGTACATATAAACCAATCATATCCTTGCGCTGAAATTCATTATTTGCAACTCGAGTTTTGACATAATGGATGTTGGTAGACAACTGAATAGGAATATTACCTATTTCCACATTTGATTCATCTGCAATTTGATTAACACAGCTTGTCATAAGCAAACTTGATAATAAGGCTGCAGATAGACCGTTTAAAAGAAAACATTTTGCTTTCATTTAGTCTTAAATACTTTAATAATTAATAATTATGCGATTGCTTGAATAAGCGGGGAGGTATAGAGGTATAACAGAAATACGAGTTGTATCTTCCCGTTAAGTAATCAGTAATTGCAAATATAGTTATTTGCAATTAATAAAACATAAATTATAAAAAGTTATTTAATTTATAGATAGATTTTTCTTTTTACAACAGAATAAGAGGACGAAAAAGTTTAATTTATGAAAAGATTAAACATGAAAGAGTATGAATTTAGTGGATGTGAGTCTTCAAAAAAGAAGAAAAATGAGATCAGGGAGAGACGCTTGATTGGTCTGGGAGAGACGAAGGGTATAACCCAAACCTTTACGTGTTCTCTCCCAGACCGATAAAATTACAAGTTATGAGTGTGTTCTGTTAATTCTCCGGCAAGATCAGTCTCCATTAATTCTCTTACTTTTTCAGGAGAGAAATCTTGACCTAAAAGAAACATTAGTTTAGTAATGGCACATTCTGAAGTGGAGTCATGTCCACTGGTAACTCCTATTTTTAATAATTGAATGCCTGTTTCATATCGTTCCATCTCAACTGCTCCAGCCGGGCATTGTGTAACATTTACAATTACGATTCCCCGGTCAATTGCCTCTTTTAACTCTCTCAGGAGCCATTCTTTTTGTGGAGCATTTCCCGATCCATAGGTTTTAAGTACCATGGCTTTAATGCCTTTTACGTGTAAAACGGAGCGTACAATTTCTTCTTGCAGGCCTGGAAATAGAGTTAAAACAACCACATTAGGGTCGAATTGATCGTGTATTATTAATTTTTTGTTACTGGGTTTTCTGATGAAAGTAGTATTATATTTAATATGTATACCGGCTTCAGCTAATGAAGGGTAATTAAAAGAACGAAAAGCACTAAAATTCTCAGCATGAATCTTGGTTGTTCGGTTTCCTCTTAATAGCCTATTTTCAAAAAAGATACATACTTCTGGAACCATTGACATTCCATTTTCGTTTTTTGCACCTGCAATCTCAATGGAAGTTATTAAATTTTCCTTTCCGTCAGTTCTTAACATTCCAATAGGAAGTTGAGAACCTGTTAAAATAACTGCTTTATTTAAGTTTTCTAACATAAAACTTAGAGCAGAAGCAGTATAAGCCATTGTATCTGTTCCATGGAGAATGACAAATCCATCATATTTGTCATAATTCTGACTAATTATATTAGTCAATGTAACCCAAGCTGAAGGCTCTAAGTCTGACGAATCCATGGGAGGAGAAAAAGAGTAGGCTGATATGTTATGATTTAGTTTTTGCACCTCAGGGATATACTCTAGTAAGCGCTCAAAATTGAAATTTTCAAGAGCTCCGGTATCTTCGTTTTCTATCATTCCGATAGTTCCTCCTGTGTATATCAATAGAATTGATGGCCTTTCTCCTTGCATAAAGTTTGAAATTTGAATGTTTCGACATCAAATATACATATTTAATTAATTATATAGTTTAGTTCCATATAAATTAACTAAATCTGTAAATCAAGAATGTTTCACTCTGTTTTTTTAGGAGAAAGTTTTTTGTTTTTTTTTATAAAATGGAGGTGAGTAGCATTATTCTATTTCTCAAGTTCTTTAAGTATTTCTTCTATGTTTTGCCATTTTCCACCATCATAAACTTTTTCAAAATAATTATCGAGAAGCAATTTTTTAGCTTTTTTGCTTCTATTTCCGCTTCTACAAACAACGATGATATTCACCGATCTGTCTAAATGTACCAAACTGTCTTTTAAACTCTCAATGGGGTAATTTATTGCATTAGGAAGATGAGCTTCCTTATATTCCTCTTTAGTTCTGACATCAATAATCTTTACCGGGTTTTGTGATAAAACTGATATTAATTCATCTTTATTAATTACATCTTTCTTAGAAGCCATATTGCATCCAAAAAGAAGCAGAAGAGAAAGAACAAGTATGCTTAATCCTATTTTCATTTTATATCAAATATTTATTTTTCGGCAATGTACATAATCGCAATGATATTTTTTATAAAAATAAATTTACTTTCATTGATTTGAATCAACGGGTTGTATTTTAAAATATAATATCTTT
>CAZFXK010000119.1:0-6782 GCA_964522975.1 uncultured Bacteroides sp.
AAAAATTCATATTATATCAATACTCATCTTCATTAAAGAAAAAGTCTTCCTTACTTGGATAATCCGGCCAAATATCTTCAATAGTTTCATATACTTCTCCCTCATCTTCAATCATTTGAAGATTTTCAATGACTTCCATTGGTGCACCTGAACGCATTGCATAATCAATTAATTCATCCTTAGTTGCTGGCCAAGGAGCATCTTCAAGCTTTGAAGCTAACTCTAATGTCCAATACATAATTTTCTAATTTATTGTGTTAAACTTTTTTTCTTTCGCAAAAATAGAATATATTTTATCATATCCAATTATTTTTCCATAATTGTTCATCAACTCCTTCTTCTGTATTTATTTTTCGAGACAAGACAAAAAGATAATCGGATAAACGATTTATATAAATTAATAAATCATCTATTGAAGGATATTCCTCTTGTATAGATACAATTTGACGTTCTGCTCTACGGCATACTGTTCTACAAACATGTGCTACGGCTGAAGCTGTTATTCCACCAGGTATAACGAAGTTTTTTAACTTAGGCAAGTTTGCATCGATACTATCAATTGCTTTTTCTATTTTTCTTATTTCTTCATCAGTAATACCATGAGCTTTACTTGCTATATTTTCATTTTGAAAGTCTGTAGCTAAATAGGCACCTATAATAAAAAGTTCGTGCTGAATTTTAAGTATGAATAATTTATCTTTCTCATTTTCTAATAAAGAAATTAACACACCCAAATTAGCATTTAATTCGTCAATTGTACCATAAGCCTCCAACCTGTCATCACATTTTGATACTCTTTTACCACCTATCAAAGATGTCTTACCAGTATCTCCTCCTTTTGTATAAACACAGCTTTTTGTCATTTTACTTATATTCTAATCATCAAAAATTAACAATATAATGTTGTTTATTCATCTTCAAATCAAGGAAAACAAGACCAACATCATATAAGTCGAAAGTAATGCCTACCCTCTTATCCTCTTGAATATTTTTCCATAGAGTTTTCATTTTCTTAGAATAACCTACACCGGAAATAACTAACAATGAATTTGAATGGATAGTATTTAAAATACTATTTTTTAAGGTCTCAAAATCTTCTTCTAATGCTATATGATGAATAAAAACAAAATCAGCAAGAAAAGGTTCTTCTTTTTTTATAGAAAAGAGGGTTTCCTTGTATAAATACTGAATGTTTCTTTTGGCGAGTGTAACAGGAAACTCTAATGAGGGTTCAGATCCTACCTCTAAGAATTGTCTTGGCTGAAATCGGTTAACAAGACGAAATACTAACTTTAATACCTTACAGTCAAGCTTATTCTTTTTTTCTCCTGAGTCCGTTTTAAGATTTTCTATTTCAATATAACTGTAATAAGGAGAAGATTCATTTATAACTTCTGTAATGAATCGGAAAGCAAAGGGAGAATGAACACCATATCCTTTGCGATAACGGAATCTTTTAATTTGATTTTTAATATATTTTATTCGCTGAACATACGTAGACATGAGAATCAAAATTTATCTTCTTAATAAACGTTTGGTGAAATATTTTACAGGATACCATGAAGCAATAAAGCCTATTACTATAACTGTTATCAGAATTAAAAAGATATCTGTAAAATGAACACTTACCGGATAGGCATTTAATACAAAGCTATTTCCCATTGTGTCGAATGATAATACTTCAAATTTTATTTGAATGAAACAGAGTAATAAACCAATTACAACACCAGATAAAGCTCCGGATAATGTAATTAAACGGCCTTCCATTAGAAATATGGCAGTAATTAAACGTGGACTAGCACCTAAATTTTGTAAGGTTCGCACATCTTCTTTCTTGTCCAACATCAACATAGAAAGAGAACCAATGATATTGAAACTTGCTATGATCAGGATGAAAGTAAGAAACAGATAAGATATCAGTTTTTCTATTTCCATAATCTTAAATACATCTTCTTGCTGTTCCATCCGATTCTTAATAATGAAATCATCACCTAACTCATTACGCAAATCTCTTATAACTCTATTAATGGACTTAGCATCTTGAACCTTTAATTCTAATGCAGATATTTCATGATTGTATTGAAATAAATTTCGAGCGAAGTTAAGGGAAGTCAGAATATATTGTCCATCGTATGGTTGCTGATTTACCTCAAAGACTGTACCACTTGAATAAAGGTACTCTGTATTAAAGGAAGTAGTGGGATTTGCCATGTTCACTCTTGATAAACGCTTAGGAGCATGCACATGAAGAGGATCAACAAATTTAACTCCTGTTCCCAAAACGGAAACTAATTCAACCCCCATAATGCCATACTGTACAATAGGATCTTCCAATATGAAATTTTGATTACCATAAAGCACACTATCAATGACATTTACCTTGTTAAATTGCTCATCAACTCCTTTTATTATGGCAATTGTTTGTCGTCCTTTATACTCAACAATCGCCTTGTCTTCAAGACTTTTACTATAGGTAACAACAGATGGATGCTGATAAACAGAGAACAGTAAAGAATCACGTTCATCAAAAACCTTTCCTTTGCGACTAGTTATTTTGATGTCCGGATCAAAAGCTGTAAAAAAATGAGCTACCATATCTTGAAATCCGTTAAACACCGAAAGTGTACAGACTAAAGCTAAGGTAGCTAATGAAACTCCACATACGGAAATTCCTGATATAATGTTTATTGCATTATGCTTTTTTTTAGAAAAGAAATAACGCTTAGCTATATAAAAAGCAAGTTTCACTTCAATAATGAGTCTATTTTTTCTAAATAATCTAATGAATCATCTAAGAAAAACTTTAAATCCGGAATAATACGTAACTGATGACGTAAACGTTTACCTAAATCATACCGAATCGTTTTAACGTTTTCATTAATGTTAGCAATTATTTCTTCTCCTTTTCCGGAAGGAAAAATACTCAAATAAACATAAGCAATACTTAAATCGGAAGTTACACGTACAGCACTAACTGTTAGAATAACACCAGGCATTGACTTTGCCTGTAATAAAAAAAGTTCACTTAACTCTTTCTGAATTAATCGGGATATTTTACTTTGCCTTGTAGATTCCATTTTTCTATTTTTTTCGTATTAAAGTTAAACCATCACGTAGAGGTAATATAACCTTTTCTATTCTATTATCTTCAGCAACTAACTTATTAAAAGCTAATATACCTTGGGTTTGCTTATCATTATTTTTAACTTCTTCAATTACATGACCATCCCAGAGTGTATTATCTACCAACATAAAGCCTCCTTGACGCAAATAAGCAAGTATTAATTCATAATAGTCTTGATAGTTTCTTTTATTACCATCAATAAAAGCCATATCAAAGGTAACATTTAATTGAGGAATTAGGGTTAAAGCATCACCAATAATAAATTCAATTTTATCTGCGTAAGGTGATTGTTCTAACCAAGGACGCGTAAAATCTTCAATTTCATCGTTAATTTCAAAAGTATAAAGTTTACCTCCTTCTTGCAATCCTTCAGCTAAACATAAAGCAGAATAACCACTATATGTTCCTATCTCCACAATATTACGGGGCTGAATCATCTCAACAAACATTTTTAAAACTCTTCCTTGAAGATGTCCTGATGCCATGCGAGGACGTAAAAGCTTAACGTGAGTATCTCGGTATAACCTTTTAAGGTATTCACTTTCCTCATCAATATGTTGTAATATGTATTCCTCTATTGAGAGAGATGGGCTCATTGAATTAGAGATAACGGTTTTTATTGGGTAATACTACTTCATCAGCATGTTTTAGTACATCTCCAACCACATTAATTTCCAAGAATGAAGTTTGAGTTCCGGCCTTTCCACTACTTAAATAACCTACACGATCGGTAAGTTTCAATACACCATCATTGATTAAACGTCTTAAAGCTGCAAAATAATATTCTTGACCATTCGCTAACTCCGGCATATAAATAGATTCAATACCATAAGAAAGAGCTAAATGACGCATTGTTTTCTCTTTATAACAAATAGCCAAAACAGGGTAATGACCTCTAAAGGCAGCTAAGTTTCTTGCGGTTCTACCACTATAACTATCAGTAATAATGGCTTTAAGACCTAATAAGGAAGTTGCTTTTACAGCTTGCTTAGACAAAAATGCAGTAACATCCGGATTATTAGGATCTAATGGAAGATCAATATCTTTATCTTCTAATTGGTCTTCTTCAGCTTGAGCAGCAACACTTGTCATCGTTTTTACCGCCTCAATGGGATAATTACCATAAGCCGTTTCTCCACTTAACATCAAAGCATCCGTCCTATAATATATAGCATTGGCAATATCAGTTACTTCAGCACGAGTAGGACGAGGATTCTGAATCATGGAATGCAGCATTTGAGTTGCTACTATTACCGGTTTTTTAGCGAACATACACTCTCTAATTAACTTTCGCTGGATTCCGGGAATTCGTTCTTGCGGTATTTCAATACCCAAATCCCCACGAGCAATCATAACACCATCGGCAACTCCTAAAATCTCATGGATATTATCTACACCCTCTTGGTTCTCAATCTTTGCAATAATTTGAATATCACTATTATGCTCATCTAAAATTGCACGTATAGCTAAAACGTCATCTTTATTCCTCACAAAAGAGTGTGCAATGAAATCAATGTCTTTTTCAATAGCAAAAAGAATATTATTCTTATCTTTTTCTGTAATCGATGGAAGATTAATCCGGACTCCAGGAATATTTACACTTTTACGACTTCCCAGCTTGGCACTATTTTTCACTTTACATACCAAATAATCTTCTTTCTTTTCAATGACAACAAGATCTAAATCGCCATCATCAATCAATATCTCTTCACCAACCTTTAAATCACGTACTAAATGAGAATAGGATACAGAGATAGCTTCTTTAGTTGATAATCTCTCAGGATCTGCGTATATCTTTACAGTTTCACCAATCTCAAACTTAAAGACTTCATTATCTTTATTTGCAGTTGTTCTTATTTCAGGACCTTTAGTATCCATCAACAAAGCTATTCTATTAGATACCGTACGGACATTGTTTATTATTTGCTCAATACCATCTCCTACTGCATGAGCTGTATTAATTCTTACAACATTCATTCCCGACTTAAACAGATTCTCTATAAAATCTACATCACAACGCTTATCCGAAATGGTAGCAACAATTTTTGTTTGTTTTAACAACATATTTTTATCAATTATTTATTTTGCAATAATAGAGACTCTAGCGCAAGGCGATAAGAATGCAATCCAAAACCACAAATCACCCCTTTACAAGCAGGTGCAATCATTGACTTATGTCGATACTCTTCTCTTTGGTATACATTTGATATGTGTACTTCAACAACAGGTATAGGTATCGAACGTATTGCATCTTGCAAAGCAATGGAAGTATGAGTATAAGCTCCTGCATTCAGTATAATTCCATCTGCACTAAATCCCACTTTTTGAATTCGATCAATAAGTTCACCTTCAATATTCGATTGAAATAATTCAAGGACAACATTAGGATAACTTCTTTTAAGTGACGCAACATATTCCTCTACAGATATATCACCATAAATAGAAGGTTCCCTTGTTCCTATTAAGTTTAAGTTGGGTCCGTTTATTATTTCAATTTTCATAATCAGAATCTATGATTTTTTTATATATATTTGTTTTAGAGTAAGATATATTGCCTCTAGAACTCTGCAAAGTTAGAAAAAGAAATGAATATAGAAGATATTTTATCAAATAAGAAGCACTATAACCGTTTAATACAAAACTATAAAATTTACTTGCAACTTGAACGGTCATTATCAATGAACACCATTGAAGCCTATTTAAATGACATAAAAAAGCTTTTCTCTTTTTTAGAAGATGAAACCATAACATTAAGATCGGTTACATTAAAAGACTTACAACAATTTTCAAATCAACTTCATACATTAGGAATTCATGCTCGCTCACAAGCCCGGATTTTATCAGGAATTAAATCTTTTTTCAACTTTTTATTATTGGAGAAATACATAGAAGTTGATCCTAGCGAATTATTAGAAAGTCCCAAAATAGGATTTAAGATACCGGACATACTTACTGTTGAAGAAATTGATAATATGATAGCTGTTATTAATCTAAGTACTAAAGAAGGACAAAGAAACCGGGCTATTATAGAAACTCTTTATAGTTGCGGACTACGGGTAACTGAATTAATAAATTTAAAAATATCCGATTTATATCTTGATGAAGGTTTTATACGAGTTACAGGAAAAGGTAATAAACAACGTTTAGTGCCTATCTCTACACGTGCCATTCATGAAATCAAACTCTATTTTTTAGATCGAAATCAGCTGGATGTGAAAAAAGAATATGTAGATATTCTTTTCTTAAATAGACGCGGCAAACAGTTAACCCGCAATATGATTTTTATTATTATTCAAAATTTAGCAAAAGAAGCAGAAATAGACAAACAAGTAAGTCCTCATACTTTAAGACACTCCTTTGCCACTCATTTATTAGAAGGAGGAGCCAACTTACGTGTCATTCAAGCGATGTTAGGACACGAATCCATTGCAACAACTGAAATTTACACTCATATAGATAAAGAACGATTACGAAGTGAAATTATAGATCACCACCCTCGTAACATAACATACAGAGAACAAAAAAAAGAATAATTAAAATTTCATCTTTTTTCAGCTACTTCTTGTTCTTCATAAAAAAAGCGGTATATTTGTATCTCCATTCGCCCAGATGGCGGAATCGGTAGACGCGCTGGTCTCAAACACCAGTGGATTTTTCC
>CAZFXK010000120.1:0-6774 GCA_964522975.1 uncultured Bacteroides sp.
AAGAAATCATCCGCAAGTTTTGTCTAAAAACTCTGATTTATCATAACTCTTTTAACTCAATATCTTCATCTTGGAAATCTTTCCTACGCAACACAAAACTATTACTTAAGTATTTCTCCCGCACTATTTTATTTTCAGCAAGCTCCTCAGGAGTCCCCTGAAAAAGAATTTTCCCTTCAAATAACAAATAAGCCCTATCGGTAATACTTAACGTTTCTTGCACATTATGGTCTGTTATTAAAATCCCAATATTACGATACTTTAATCGCCATACAATTTGCTGGATATCTTCTACGGCAATGGGATCGACTCCGGCAAAAGGTTCATCTAACATAATGAATTTAGGATCAATGGCTAAGCAACGAGCGATTTCTGTACGACGTCTCTCACCTCCGGAGAGCTGATTACCTTTATTCTTACGCACTTTATCTAATCGAAACTCTGATATTAAACTCTCCAATTTATCCTTCTGTTCTGCACGAGATTTATCTGTCATCTCTAACACGGAAGCAATATTATCTTCAACGGTCATTTGACGAAACACTGAAGCTTCTTGCGCTAAATATCCAATTCCTTTTCGTGCTCTTTTATAAACAGGATAATCCGTAATATCTAAATCATCAAGAAATATACGACCATGATTAGGAGTAATTAAACCTACTGTCATATAAAATGAGGTTGTCTTACCTGCTCCATTAGGACCAAGCAACCCCACAATCTCCCCCTGCTTAACATCAATAGAAACATGGTCTACCACTGTTCGCTTACCGTATCTCTTTACTAAATCTTCGGTGCGCAGCACCATTTTCTCTTCTCCCATCGTATCCCATTATTTTGCAACAAACTTAGTAAAATAAGCCGAAAAACCGTACATTTGCATCTAAATATATATCCATAAGTATGAAACAAATAGCCCAGTTTGGTGAGTACCTTATCCTAATGAAGAAGACTTTTGGAAGACCTGAGCGCTTTCGAATGTTTTTTAAGCAATATACCAAAGAGCTTGAAAAGTTAGGTGTAGACTCCATAGGTATAGTCCTACTTATCTCTTTCTTTATTGGTGCTGTAATCACCGTACAGATTAAAGTCAATATTGAAAGTGCATGGATGCCTCGCTGGACTGTAGGATATGTAACAAGAGAAATTTTACTACTTGAATTCTCTTCTGCCATCATGTGTCTGATATTAGCGGGTAAAGTAGGCTCTAACATTGCCTCTGAGTTAGGAACAATGCGCGTTACACAACAGGTGGACGCATTGGAAATAATGGGGGTTAATTCAGCCAATTATCTCATTCTTCCAAAAATATTATCTATGGTTACAATGATTCCCGTCTTAGTTACTTTCAGCATATTTGCTGGGATCATAGGTGCCTTTGCCACAACCTGGTTTGGGGGAATAATGTCTGCCAACGACCTAGAGTATGGTTTACAATATGCTTTTGTAGAACGATTTGTGTGGGTATCTTATATCAAATCATTTTTCTTTGCCTTTATTATAGCAAGCGTATCAGCTTATTTTGGGTATTCTGTAAAAGGAGGATCTATTGCTGTAGGAAAAGCTTCTACTAATGCTGTGGTATCTAGCAGCGTATTAATCCTATTTTCTGATCTTATACTTAACCTCCTACTAGCATGATTGAACTTAAAAATATTTGTAAGTCTTTTGATGGACAAATGGTATTGAAAGATATTAATGCCACCTTTGAAAAAGGCAAGACCAACCTCATTATTGGTCAAAGTGGATCCGGAAAAACAGTACTGATAAAGTGTATCGTAGGACTTCTTACTCCGGATGAAGGGGAGGTTTTCTATGATGGAAGAAATTTCCTGACGATGAATAAACAAAAAGTAAAAGATTTGCGTCGTGAAATGGGTATGATCTTTCAAAGTGGAGCTCTTTTTGATTCACTTAGCGTATTGGATAATGTGATGTTCCCCTTAGATATGTTCAGTCATGAGACTTATAACGAAAGAGTGAAGCGGGCGATGTTCTGTTTAGAACGCGTAAATTTAGCTGATGCAAAAGATAAATATCCGGCTGAAATCAGTGGAGGTATGCAAAAAAGAGTGTCTATTGCTCGAGCCATTGCATTGAATCCACAATATCTATTCTGTGACGAGCCAAACTCCGGCCTTGACCCTCAAACAGCTCTGGTTATTGATGCTTTAATTCAAGATATCACTAAAGAGTTTAATATTACAACAATCATCAACACCCACGACATGAATTCTGTTATGGCTATTGGAGAGAAAATTATCTATATTCACGAAGGGATTAAAGAGTGGGAAGGGGATAAAGAAACAATATTAACAGCACAGAATAAGAAGCTAAACAATTTCGTCTTTGCATCGGACTTATTCAAAAAAGTTAAGGACATAGAGGTAAATAGCCAAAGCTCAAAATAAAAAATCCTACTTATTAAATTATAAATAGGATTTTTACTGATTCTTTTATATATCTTCTACTTATTTCTTACGAATAAATATATTTATTGGAGTACCCGTTAAAGACCATTTCTTTCTCATTTTATTTTCTAAGAACCGCTTATATGGATCTTTTATGTACTGAGGTAAATTTGCGAAGAAAACAAAAGAAGGGATGCGCGTATTAGGCAACTGGGTAATATATTTAATCTTAATGTATTTCCCTTTTGTTGAAGGAGGAGGATAAGCCTCAATAAAGGGCAACAATTCATTATTCAACTCTGACGTTGGAATTCTCAAATTCTTGTTATGGTACACTTTATTAGCTTCTTCTAAGATACGCATTATACGTTGCTTAGTCAAAGCTGAGGAAAAAATGATGGGGAAATCTACAAAAGGAGAAAAACGATGACGTATTGCGTCTTCATATGTTTTTATCACATCAAGTGATTTATCTTCAATTAAATCCCACTTATTTACAACAACGACTAATCCTTTTGCATTCTTTTGAATAAGGGAAAAAATATTCAAATCCTGTCCTTCAATGCCTTTAGTGGCATCCAACATAAGGATACAGACATCAGAATTTTCAATGGAACGAATAGAACGAACCACGGAGTAATACTCTAAATCTTCACGAACTTTTGTTCTTCTTCGAATACCTGCTGTATCAACTAAATAAAAATCAAATCCAAATTTATCATACTTAGTATAAATTGAATCTCTCGTTGTTCCAGCTATTTCAGTTACTATATTCCGATCTTCACCAATAAAAGCATTGATTAAAGAAGATTTACCCACATTAGGACGACCCACTATGGCAATTCTAGGAGTATCATCATCTAAGAGTTCTAATTTTTCTTTTTTGAACTGACTTACTAAATGATCTAATAATTCACCTGATCCACTACCTGATGTAGCAGAAATACAGTAAGGATCACCTAAACCAAGCTTATAGAATTCAGCAGCATTATACTGCAAATCATGATTGTCAGTTTTATTCGCCACAACAATAACCGGCTTTTTAGTCCTTCTTAAAATTCCCGCTACTTCAGAATCTAAATCAGTTATTCCACTTTTTACATCTACTAAAAAAAGAATTACATCCGCTTCATCTACTGCCACTAGGACTTGTTTTCTAATCTCATCTTCAAAAATATCATCCGAATGAACAACCCATCCTCCTGTATCAACGACAGAGAATTCATTATCCAACCATTCAACCTTTCCATACTGGCGATCACGAGTAGTACCCGCTGTATCATCTACTATGGCACGGCGTGTTTTAGTCAGTCGATTAAAGAGTGTTGATTTTCCCACATTAGGACGACCTACTATAGCTACTAAATTTCCCATGGCACTATCTTTATAACAATATCACTATTGTTTAGTTATAATTATTCCGGCTGATAGCCAAAATTACGCAACTCATTACTTGAATTACGCCAATCCTTTTCAACCTTCACTAAAGTTCTTAAAAAAATCTTTTTATCGAAAAACCGCTCTAATGATTTGCGAGCTTCAGTTGCGACTTTCTTTAGAGCCTTTCCCTCTTTTCCAATAATAATTCCCTTCTGCGACTCACGCTCCACATAAATGACAGCAGATATATTGATAATCTCAGGATTTTCTTTAAATTCTTCAACAACCACTTCTACCGCATAGGGAATCTCTTTATCGTAATAAAGCAGAATTTTTTCTCGAATAATTTCAGAGACAAAAAAACGAGCAGGCTTATCTGTCCATTGTTCTTTATCAAAATAAGGAGGGGATTCCGGTAATAACTTTATTATTCGTTGCATTACATAATCAACATTAAAGTTATTCTGGGCCGATATAGGTAGTATCTCAGCTTTAGGTATGAGCTTCTCCCAAGCAACAACTAACTCTTCGACTTTATCTTGGCTAGACAAATCTATTTTATTGATCAAAAGTAATACAGGGATACTTAATTCGCTAACTTTCTTAATAAATTCACTATTCTTCTCAAAATCCTCTATTACATCTGTCACATAAAGCAATATGTCTGCATCCACTAAAGCTGAAAGAGAAAATTTAAGCATTGACTCTTGTAATTTATAATTAGGTTTAATAATGCCCGGAGTATCAGAAAAAACTATTTGAGCATCCTCCGTGTTATATATCCCCATTATACGATGCCTTGTTGTCTGCGATTTAAAAGTGGCAATAGATACTCTCTCTCCAACCAAGGCATTCATCAATGTAGATTTCCCTACATTAGGATTACCAACTATATTTACAAAACCCGCTTTATGCATAACTTTTTATATTTAGATAAAAAAACGCACCAAATATTAAATAAGATGCGTCTCTAATTATCATTCGTCATTCTTTTATTGCTGTAGGACTTCCATCATATCCCCATTTCAAATAAAGTGCTCCCCAAGTAAAACCTGCACCAAATGCAGTAAAAATCATATTATCACCCTTCTTTAATTTCGCCTCATAATCCCACACACATAGTGGTAGAGAAGCTGCACTGGTATTTCCATAATGATCAATATTCACCAACACTTTATCTTCCGGTAATTCCAGACGATTTGCAATAGCAGAAATAATTCGAAGGTTTGCTTGATGAGGAACTACCCAATCAATATTCTCTTTTGCTAAATTATTCCGTTCAGCAATCTCTGCACAGACATTTGACATATTTGAAACAGCATATCTAAAGACTGTGCGCCCCTCTTGGTATATGTAATGCAGATGATTCTCCACAGTAAAAGGAGAAGGAGGACATACTGAGCCTCCGGCTTTAATATGGAGAAAAGGCAATCCTTTTCCATCTGTATGCATTTTAGCATCCAACACCCCATAGTTATCAGTTGTTGGCTCCATTAAAAATGCTGCAGCACCATCTCCAAAGATAGGGCAAGTTGCCCGATCTGTATAATCAACAATTGCAGACATTTTATCAGCACCGACAACGATTACTTTCTTATATCGCCCTGAACGAATAAATGAAGCCGCTGTTTCCATGGCATATAAAAAACCAGAACAAGCAGCTTGCAAATCATAAGCAAAAGCATTCTTTATGCCATTCTTCTTACAAACAATAGATGCAGTAGAAGGGAAAGCATAATCAGGCGTAGATGTTGCTAAAACAAGTAAATCCACATCATCTGGATTTGTACCTGTTTTTTTTAAGAGTTGCTTTACTGCTTTACGCGCCATATAAGAGGTACCTAATCCTTCTTCATTTAATATACGCCTTTCTTTTACTCCAATACGTGTCATAATCCACTCATCGCTGGTATCTACCATTTTTGAGATATCATCATTATTCAACACATAATCAGGAACAAAACCTCCAACACCTGTAACTACTGCATTTATATCACTCATTAGAATTTTTTTTTCTGAATAACCCTTTCTAATTAAACGTAGAGTCTAATTAGAAAACAAAAGTATCCATAAGAATTATAAACTACTATAATGCCACGTCTTTCTCAACTGCTATCTGGCCTCTATAGTAGCCACATTCTCCGCATATACGGTGAAAAACATGCCATTCCCCACAGTTAGGACAAACAGCCAACGTAGGAGCTACCGCTTTATCATGCGTTCTTCTCTTTCTTGTTCTTGTTTTAGATTGTCTTCTTTTTGGTGTTGCCATTTTCTTGTTTTTTTAATTATTATCTAATATTTTTTTTAATTCATTCCACCGAGGATCCGATTCCTTTCCTTTATCATCTTTTAGCTCCGCATTATGTTCAGCTAATAATGAAATCATAGAAGGATCACATTCTCCTTCATTATGCACTTTTTTTATTGCTAAAGAAAGAAAAATAAACTCATACATTAGCCAAGCAACATTTAGTCTCTTTTCTTCTTCTGAAACAATGATTAAATCATCATCTACCTCCTCCGTCGTATCTCCTATTTTAACAAATAATTCTTTCTCCGCTTTAATAGGATAATGTATGTCTGTTAAACAACGATCGCAAGATACATTAACAAATCCTTTTATATCGAAAAAAAACTCATAAGTTGAAGATGCTTTCTTTACACTTAGTGCTACAGATACATCACCTCCTTTTATTTCAGATTGATCAAATGCTAAAAAAAAAGCATCACTTAAAACAAAATCAAATTGTGTTTTAATTTCATCAACCTTTGTTAAGTCTATCGTATACGTATCAAAATCATATGGAGTATTCTTTTTCATACTTAATCCTTCTACTCATTTATATTCTAAACCAGACTTAATCAGAGTTTATACGGCCGACAAAGATACGAATATTAAAAATAAGCAACAACAAAATTGATTTAAATCTAACTGAATTTGGATTAAAACAATGCAAATTCAGGATTCAGTTGTTTTCGCTTG
>CAZFXK010000121.1:0-6724 GCA_964522975.1 uncultured Bacteroides sp.
TCTGGGACCTTCCTTTTCATCTCTTATTAAATAAAAGAATAGGAATTAATTTCCAAGACAGAAAAAAGGGAGGAGAATAAAACCATCTCTTCCCTTCATCAATTGAATTATAGAAATCAAAACAAACTATTGCTTTTTTATGTAATCAACCAACCACTCTCCCACTTCAGAAGTAGAATAACTTTTATCTTCCGGAGAACGGATATCTGCTGTAGTTACTTTTGCATCTATAGAAGCAGAAACAGCTTTACGAATAATATCTGATTCTTCTTGTAAATTAAAGGCATACTCAAACATCATGGCAGCAGATAGTACAGCAGCTAAAGGATTAGCTATATTCTTCCCGGCGGCTTCCGGCCAAGAACCATGTATAGGCTCAAAAACAGACGTATGCAAACCTATGGAAGCAGAAGGCAATAGGCCCATTGATCCGGTTATTACAGAAGCTTCATCGGTTAAAATATCACCAAACATATTTTCAGTCACTATAACATCAAACGAAGTAGGCCATTGAATGATACGCATTGCTACATTATCAACAAACATATACTCCGTTTCAACTTCCGGAAAATCTTTTTCTATCTCTTTTGCTGTTTCTCTCCATAATCTGGAAGTTGCTAAAACATTTGCCTTATCTACAATAGTAAGTTTTTTACGACGTTGCATGGCATATTCATATGCAAGACGAACAATTCGTTCTACTTCTTCTCTACTATAAACACAGGTATCATAGGCCACATTCCCATCTTCACTACGCCCTTGAGGACGACCAAAATAAAGTCCTCCTGTTAGCTCTCTTACACACAAGAAATCGGCGTTTTTTACCAATTCAGATCGCAATGGGGACTGATGGATCAAAGCTTCAAAAGTTGTAATAGGGCGTAAATTTGCATATAAACCCAAACGTTTACGCATAGCTAATAAACCTTGTTCGGGTCGTACTTTTGCTAAAGGATCATTATCGTACTTAGGGTGACCAATTGCTCCAAAAAGTACAGCATCACTATTTTTACAAAGTATATGCGTTTCTTCCGGGTAAGGGTTGCCTACCTTATCAATAGCTTCTGCTCCACAGATGCCATATTCAAAATTTACAGTATGAGCATAACGATCTGCTACAGCTTGAACTACATTTTTAGCGACGGTTGTTATTTCCGGACCAATTCCATCTCCCGGAAGTACGGCTATTTTCATTTCCATGATTTAATATTGTTTTTGTTTTCTATAACCAAAAGGTATCATTTATTTTTTTCTTCTAAAAATCTTCAATTAAGTTAAGCATTTTTATAGTCGCTTTAATGGCAGCTTCAGTTTGATCTACATCCAAACCTCTAGTTCTAAATGTTTTATCCTTAAACTTCCAAGTGATTACTGTTTGAACAAAGGCATCCGTACGCCCTCCCGGAGGTATGCTTACGGCATAGTTGGTCAACATAGGAAACGAACGTTGTAATTTTTCTTTATACACTTTTCTCAAAGCACGTACAAAAGCATCATATTGTCCATCTCCTGAAGAACTCTCCTCATAGATCTTTCCATTTATCTCTATACTGAAAGTAGCAGTAGGTTTTAACCCTCTAACTAAAGTTACATAATAACTGTTTAACTTCACCGTATCATTTACTACATCATGCTTAAGCACATCCGATATAATATAAGGTAAATCTTCTTGTGTAACCAATTCTTTGCGATCACCCAATGCAATGATACGTTCAGTAACTCTCTTCATGGATTCTTCATCCAATTGCATACCTAATTGCTCTAAATTCTTTCTGATATTTGCTTTGCCCGAGGTCTTCCCCAAAGCATATTCTCTTACTCTTCCAAAACGCTCAGGCAGCAGTTCATTACAATACAAGTTTTTTTTACAATCACCATCAGCATGTACACCTGCTACTTGTGTAAATACACTTTCTCCTACAATGGGCTTGTTTCCGGGTATCATTATAGTTGAATAAGATTCAACTAAACGACTGGCTTCATTTAATTTACTTTCAACAATATTTGTTTGTACGTTAAAGTGATCTTTCAAAATAGCCTGAACACTAGCTAAAGGAGCATTACCTGCCCGTTCGCCTAACCCATTAATAGTGGTATGGATTCCTTTTACGTCAGATAGAACTGCGGCCAACACATTACTGATTGCCAAATCGTAATCATTATGAGCATGAAAATCAAAATGTAACTCCGGGTAACGATTTATCATTTCACCAAGATAATTTCTTACTTGTATAGGATTTAACACACCTAACGTATCAGGTAACATAAAACGTTTAATCCCTGCTTTTTTTAAATGATCCATCAGAAAGAAAACATAATCAGATGAGTTTTTCATTCCATTACTCCAATCTTCCAAATATATATTGACGGAAACGCCTTTCCCTGCAGCATACTCTACTACTTTTTGGATATCCTTTAAGTGCTCTTCGGGAGTTTTCTTTAACTGATATTTACAGTGACACATTGAACCCTTACAAAGCAAATTCAACACTTTACCTCCTGCATTACAAATCCAATCTACCGAATTCCCTTCATCAACAAAACCTAAAACTTCTACTTTCTCAAGAATTCCTTTTTTATTAGCCCAATCAGTAATGAGTTGAACTGCTTTAAATTCACCCCCTGAAACATGGGCAGATGCCACTTCTATACGATCAACCCGCACCTTCTCCAAAAGGTAACGAGCTATCATTAATTTTTCATGAGGTACAAATGAAACTCCAGAAGTTTGCTCTCCATCACGGAGAGTTGTATCCATTATCTCTATTTGGATTGGCTTTCCCATGCTTCTATTTTATCTTGATGGGATAGAAGAAAGTCAATATCATCCAGCCCATTTTCTAAACAATGTTTTTTATACACATTAATCTCGAAAGATTCACTTTCATTCGTTATGATATTGGTTATTGTTTGATTGGGCAAATCAACTTTTACTTCACAATCGGAATCTTTTTCAATCGACTCAAACAACTTTGCTAAAAATCCTTCACTTACCTGCACTGGTAAAACAAAGTTATTCAAAGCATTATTACGAAAGATGTCAGCAAAAAAGCTACTTACAACTACTCGAAAACCATAATCAGCTAATGCCCACGCTGCATGTTCACGACTAGAACCCGAACCAAAATTTTTTCCACCTACTAATATCTCACCTGAGTAAACTGAATTATTTAAGACAAAATCAGGCTTTTTATTACCATCTTTATCATACCTCCAATCATTAAAAAGTTTTTCACCAAATCCTTCACGTGTTGTTGCTTTTAAGAAACGAGCCGGAATAATTTGATCTGTATCTACATTTTCTAAAGGAATAGGTACACAAGTAGATTGAATTATATTTATTTTTTGTTTCATTTTTTCAAGTTTATGCGTTTGAGTTATTAAAGAAAGTTACGAGGATCAGTGATTTTTCCGGTAACAGCAGCTGCTGCAGCAACAAATGGACTAGCTAATAATGTGCGCGATCCCGGCCCTTGCCGCCCTTCAAAATTTCGATTGGAAGTGGATACAGCATATTTACCTTCGGGTACTTTATCCTCATTCATTGCTAAACAAGCGGAGCATCCGGGTTGACGAATAGCAAATCCGGCATCCTCCAATACCCTATCTATCCCTTCTTCTTTGATCTGATCTAATACTTTCCAAGATCCCGGAACTAACCAAACGATTACATTCTCCGCTTTTTTTCTTCCTTTGACTACTTCTGCGAAAGCTCTAAAATCTTCAATACGTCCATTAGTACACGAACCTAGAAATACATAATCGATAGGTTCACCTAAAATAGGTTTACCTGATTCAAATCCCATATATTTCAAAGACTTTTGAAAAGAATCACTATTGGTAACAGGAATGGACTTTGTTATTCCCATTCCCATACCCGGATTAGTTCCATAAGTAATCATAGGCTCTATTAAAGAGGCATTGATCGTCACTTCTTTATCAAATTTGGCTCCCTCATCACTCTTTAAGGTTTTCCAATAAGCCAAAGCTTTATCCCAATCCTCTCCTTTAGGTGCATAATCTGTTCCTTTGATATATTCAAAGGTCACCTCGTCTGGAGCAATCATTCCTCCACGTGCTCCCATTTCAATAGAAAGATTGCAAAGAGTCAAACGTCCTTCCATTGTTAAATTCCGAATAGCTTCACCGGAATATTCCACAAAATAGCCTGTAGCACCTCCGGTTGTCAATTGAGAAATAATATAAAGAGCCAGATCTTTTGCTGTAACTCCTTTGTTTAACTCTCCATCAATCTTAATTCGCATTGTTTTAGGACGACTTTGCAAAACACATTGAGAGGCTAAAACCATTTCCACCTCACTGGTACCAATACCAAAAGCTATAGCACCTAAAGCACCGTGCGTGGAAGTATGCGAATCTCCACATACAATAGTCATTCCAGGAAGAGTAAGACCGTTTTCCGGTCCTACGACATGAATGATTCCATTCTTAGGGTCCATCATCCCAAAATGCATTAAACCAAACTCTTTAGCATTCATAGCCAAAGTATCTACTTGCTGTTTGGAAATAGGATCTTGAATGGGGTTCTCTTGTCCAAGGGTAGGTGTATTATGATCCGGCATACAGATAACTTTCTCGGGACGAAACACTTTAAGCCCTCTACGACGTAATCCATCAAAAGCCTGAGGACTGGTTACCTCATGACAATATAATCGATCAATATATAATTGCGTTGGACCCTCTGCTATTTCTTGCACCACGTGAGCATCCCATATTTTATCAAATAATGTTTTCATTGAATTTATTTTAATTGTTTTATTTTTTAGGAGTTAAATTTATTTATACAATCAATATAAGCTTCTACTGAAGCAGCCACAATATCGGTATTTGCCCCAAAACCATAATACATATGCCCATCGTATTCCACCTGCATATGTACTTTTCCAACATCATCACTTCCTTTATTTATGGCTTGAATAGTAAATTCTTTTAAGGTCATTTCACGATTAATAATTCGTTTTAAAGCACGAATGGCAGAATCAACCGGACCGTTACCCGAGGCAGAAGCTTCAAACTTTTCTCCAGAAATACTCAATCCAATGCTTGCTACGGATCGAACACCCACCCCACTAACCACTTGTAGGTGATCTAATTTGATGTGATGATCTAATGTACGATCAGCACCTGCTAATAACAACACATCATCATCTGTGATATCTTTTTTCTTATCTGCTAACAATAAGAAATTATCGTAAATCTTGTTCAGGTTCTCTCCATCTATTTTAACCCCTAAAACTTCTAAGCGGTGTTTTAAAGCTGCTCTACCACTCCGTGCGGTCAACACAATAGAACTATCATCTATTCCCACTTCTCTAGGATCAATGATTTCATACGTATCAGTACTCTTTAATACCCCATCTTGGTGAATTCCCGAAGAGTGAGCAAAAGCATTTCTACCCACAATAGCTTTATTAGGTTGTATTGGCATATTCATTAAACTAGAAACCATACGACTAATACCCGATATTTTACGAGTATTAATATTAGTCTCAATGCCTAAATTATGGCTTTTTAAGATCATAGCAATCTCTTCTAAAGCGGTATTGCCTGCACGTTCACCTACTCCATTAATGGTCACTTCAACCTGTCGAGCCCCGTTTAGTATTCCACTCATAGTATTTGCTGTAGCCATACCCAAATCATTATGACAATGAGTGGAAATAATGGCTTTATCTATATTAGAAACATTTTCTTTTAAAAATCGAATCTTTTCACCATAAACGTTAGGTAAACAATAGCCTGTAGTATCCGGAATATTAACAACTGTTGCACCTGCAGCAATTACAGCTTCTATGACTCTCGCCAAATACTCATTATCGGTACGACCTGCATCTTCAGCATAAAATTCCACATCATCTACAAAGCGGCGAGCATATTTCACTGCTCTTACTGCACGTTCTATAATTTCATCTCGGTTAGATTTAAATTTATATTTTATATGAGAATCCGATGTTCCAATTCCTGTATGAATCCGCTTATGCTTAGCATATTGCAAGGACTCCACTGCTACATCAATATCTTTTTCAACAGCACGTGTTAATGCACAAATCGTAGGCCAGGTAACTGCTTTAGAAATTTCTATAACAGAGTTGAAATCACCAGGGCTAGAGATTGGAAACCCCGCTTCAATAACATCTACTCCAAGTTCTTCCAAAGCTTTAGCTACTTCAATTTTTTCAACTGTATTCAATTGACAACCTGGTACTTGTTCGCCATCTCGCAAAGTAGTATCAAAAATAAATAATCTATTATCTCCCATAACTTTATATTATTATATTAACAAAAAACCTTCCCCACATTGTAGTGAGAAAGGTTTTCAGTTATTTTAATTTATATTCTTTATATTTCAAATAATATTATACAAACATCCCCTCCCACTAGTTTTGCTTAGCAGAATAATAATATTGAGGAGAATAATATGTATAACAAATATTGACATCTTACTTTTATTAAAGAAAATAGAGATTTTAGCTTCTATTCTTCAGCAAATATAGAGCTAATACTTTTAAATACAAATAAATTGAGAGTAAAATGAATAAAATAATTTCTAATTGTCTAAGAATTAACATTAAACCCTGAAAATAGAATTAATTATTAAGCTATGAATAAATTGGAATTTCTTTACTCTAACCATTAACTGTTAATGACTCAGTAGATTTCTTTAAATAGTAAAGGCCCCATAGTCTAAACTACAGGGCCTTGA